>JBIIHN010000251.1:0-3767 GCA_044235745.1 Bacteroidia bacterium | reverse complement strand
CATCCGGTACATACCTGCAGAGTGACATTGCATGACTGCTGTGTCACCATAGATATCGATGATAATCCCCGGAAAACCATCTCCTTCCCCATGTATAAGACGATAACAGTTAGTGCTCCCCGAAGGCAGCATCAGACTTTTCCTTGATGATATAGCTTCGTTGATTTTTTTAGTGAACAGGTCGGCATCGGGGTGGCTTTGGTTGAAATCGAAGCATCGAACAGTTATTGTGCCGCGGTGAAAATGTCCGGTTGCAAGATATTGGCGTTCGTGGTTAACAACCTGGACGATCTCACCTTCCTCTAGATTTTGTGGTTCCTCGTGGATAGCACCACTGAATACCCATGGATGTTTTTGTAAAAGTGATTTTTCTTTTCCCTTTTTCAGGCGGATGATAGGGTAGGGCAGGAGCATACAGTTCTTCGTTCGTTATCGGTTTAGAATATTTGAAACTTTTGCGATAAAATCTCCTTTTCATCAGAAATAATACTGATGATGTATGTTCCTCCTGTGCTATTTTCCTTTGGCGACCATTTTTCTGTAATACCCGGTTCCAGATTTTTGTGAAATAGGTATCGACCCTGTATATCGTATATGTTCATTTGAAATGTGTTGTTTCTGCCGGAATATTTTAAACAAATGTTGACTTCGCCATTTCCCGGATTTGGCCAGATCTGTAAGTCAGGAGTATTTAATAATGGATCGTTTAAACCTGTTGTGTAATCACGATATCCCAAAGTATATTCACCGGTTTTTAAGGTGTCAACTACAAAGTTGCCCTGCTTGTCAAACTTGTTACCGGCATTTTGTGTGATTGCTGTAACAGGAGTCCAGTCGTCTGAGGCATTCCTGCGATACAATAACAGCAGACTATCTTCGGTTCCTGTTATCAGCGTATTGTCAATATGACCTACGCTAGTACTGTTGGTGCCATTATAGGTAAATGTACCTTTTGCGTGATAGTTTTGATTGATGAAGCCGTCAATGCTCCAGTAATGATAGTTGCTCAAACGAATTCCACCGGAGCTTTGCTTGAAAGGATCTGGCGCCACCCAGTGATGTTCTATACGAATCAGGCTGCTATCGATACCGGGGTTGATTGTGTTGACCGCGACATTGGTTCTTTGAAATGGAGTGTTTCCTGTAGTCTTGATCCATTTTTCATCAGCAGTAATGGCATCGGCCATCAAGTCCTCTTTATCAACCGTAAACCAATTGTAAACCCCGACTGTTGCGATGTGAAAAACGTTCGTCAGGCTATCGATCACAACTGTGAATGTGGTGTCGCTGGTTTCGTTTCTGAGTGTTATCTGTACCGGCATTTCATAAATGTGATTATTCCCTTTGCTTTTTTGCTTGGTATAAACAAAGTAGTGGTCCAGTCCTCCCGGTACATAAACAACTGAATCGATGGAGAAATGCGGAAATCCTGGTGTGAAGACCCAATCATCGAAGAATCTTATCAGATTTAAACCACTTCCGTTCTGTAACTGGTCGCGTAAATCAAAGCTGTTGGCGTTCCCATTACCATTGGCCTGCATATATTGCTTGCATCCTGCAAAAAAAGCTGAATCACCCATGTATTTTCTCAGGGTATGGGCAACACCTGCTCCTTTGCTGTAAACGGTAGGTCCATATGTATGTTGATGAGGAATATTCACTAAAGGTAAATAGCCATTGTCTGTTACATGGGAGAATTGCAATACGCTGGCATGACTTGATGCAAACCAGTTTTTATATGCGTCCATTCCATAAAGCTTTTCAGTAAGATACCCTTCATTAAAGCTGGCAAAACCCTCATTAAGCCACATGTCTCCTGCTGATTCACAGGTCACCCAATCGCCCCACCACATATGTGCTAATTCATGAATCCACAGTGATTCATAGTCCAGCGTTCCGTTAATAAATCCTCTACCGATATGAATACTGGACGCATGTTCCATTGCTCCGGAACTAAAGGGTACCAGGCAATATCCTACCTTGTCATATTTGTATGAACCGTAGGCTTGTATGAAATGATATAAAACGGAGTCAAGGTGAGTAAATGTGGCATTCACATTGTTGGTGTCATTTGCCTGAACTGCAATTTCTACCGGTATATTCTGATAATTTCTCGACCATGTTACATACGGAGCAACGGCAATACTGGCAAGATAGGTAGGAATCTCTTGATGAAAACTCCAGTTCCATTGTGTTTTATTTCCTCCTGCAGGCAAGGCAGAAGTAAGAAGGCCGTTACAGAATGCTTTGTATCCACTGTCAGTTGTAATGTGAAAATCAAATTTTGCCCGATCTGTAAACACATCATTAGCCGGGAACCATGCACGACCGAATACATGCGGATCTGTTTCAAATCCAACGCCCAGATTGAATGCGAAAGTGGACGTAAAATAGAATCCTCCCCAGCCGGATGGATCCTTCTTGGGTGAGCCGTTGTAATAGATGATTACTGTGGCGGTATCGTTGTTGGTTACCGGAAAAGAGGGTGTGATGAATATTGTAGTATCATTATAACTGTAGGTTAAGGACTGTCCGCTCGCATCGGTTATCGAATCTATGGTTAGTGAAAGTAATCCTAGTTGTATTTGATTCAGCGGAGCACCATTGGTGGTATAGGAAATCCGTCCGATT
This sequence comes from Bacteroidia bacterium, assembly GCA_044235745.1. GTDB lineage: Bacteria > Bacteroidota > Bacteroidia > AKYH767-A > OLB10 > JAJTFW01. The sequence continues at coordinate 1,136 of JBIIHN010000251.1, read as the reverse complement.
CCTTTCAGCGATTTGCCTGTAAAATTGATATTGGAAATAGATAGGTCATATTGGGTAACGTTGAGATCTGTTTGTGGAAATGCATGAAGAGGCAATAATAAAGCCAGCAATACTATCAGGTGTTGTTTCATAGCTCAGGATTTGAGCCCTAAATTACATAAACCCCGGATTCTACGGAAATGCCGATTGAATTACCTGATAATTATAGCTCTTTGCTGAAAGATCTGGTCCTCGTCACTGACTTGCAAAAGGTAGGTGCCATCTGCATAGTGATGCAGATCCAGGCCGCTTGTCATTAATGAACTGATAGTAGTTGGAGTCTCATAAGTGAGTCTGCCCAACATATCAAAAATCCTTAGCAAACAATTTTCCATACCATTTACTTCTTCTCCAATTTTAATATATCCCTGTCCGGGATTGGGTACCAATGTCAACATGCCCATTTCTTTGATGGGAGAAATGAAACGCCCCAACTTGACTGTATCGCGATAGATACAACCTTTCGCATCTGCAATGAACAATGGATAGCTGCCTGTAGACAAACCGGATAATATCGTCCCTGTTGTCATTTGTTCAGGCCATGATACGTAATACGGTGGAGTTCCTCCGTTGATGTTTATGCGAATTTCGCCATCACCTTCATCATCGGTTTCAGGTAGTATAGCTGAGCCGATTTGAATACTGTCCGGTGCTTGTATGGAAATCGTTTTTGAAGTGCTGCATTGCTGCTGATAGGATACAGTGATGGTATAATCACCTTCCTTCAGTCCTGATATTGTGTTGCCCAGCGTGTTGTTGTTCCATTGTGTAAGCAGATTTCCCGTTGACATCTGATAATGGATGCTTCCGGCGAAATAGGTGTTTGACTGCAGCAGTGTAGTTGTAAAATCACCTGAGGTTGTGAAGCCGGATGAGTTTAGGTGCAGCAATCCGTTTTGCAGAAAATTCTTTCTTTGATCCAGTAAATGAATTACACCCTGGTCGGCCTGAATACGCAAACTCCATTGGTCTGGATCCAGAACAGGAGGTACGTTAAAGTGCACATTGGATAGCTGATTCGTACCTTGAGCGCTCAGCGGAAAACTACCCAGATAAATCCACTGCGCTGAATTATTAAAAACTGAGGAGTAGTTTCC
>JBIIHN010000249.1:0-3772 GCA_044235745.1 Bacteroidia bacterium | reverse complement strand
ATGGTGTTTTATGAGTCGCCGTTCCGTTTGGTAAAACTGCTGGAAGAATGCATACAACATTTCGGACCTGATCGCCTTTGCTCTGTTTCGCGTGAACTCTCCAAGATGTTTGAAGAGACACGAAGAGGTACGCTGACAGAGCTTCGGGATTATTTTAATCAAAAGTCGCCCAAAGGAGAGATTGTCTTTGTGCTGGAGGGCTTAAAGGAATAAAGACGGATCCTGAAAATTTCTTTCTTAAGGTTTCCCGAACTCAAGGACATCGGTACCCCCATTCCCACCGCTTACATCTTCCAGTCGGATTTTCGTGGCCGTTTGTTCAAGAATATGCCAGTCATCACTAATCTCCACAAAGCAGGAGGATCCGCTGAACTGGAGATACAGCTTCTTCTGACTGTCATCAAACCCGGTTGACCATGTTCCCGAGACGGATGTACTGCCATTCATAGCAGCTACAATTCCTCCACTGTTAAAATTAAACGTGTAACCGGTAAAACAGGAAAGATGATCAACGCCATTCTCCGTATATGAAACAACACGCCAGGCGCCCTGTATAGTAGAGCTTGCCGCAACTGAATTGTCATCGTCCTTTTTACAGGATGTTGTTACAAGCATGGATAGTCCGATTATGACTACAAGTTTCTGAAACGTTTTCATTGTATTTCTTATTTGATTTAACAAAGAAATATCATGAATGCCTCGTCCTACAATTTAGTCTTTCCCAATAAGGCAAATTAAGGTTTTAACGGGAAATTTCATTCTATGAAAATAACAGAGGGTTCTTCATAGTACTTCCTCTTCACCTCCGTATTCTTTAATACATCCTTCGCTTATGTCCTTTCCGCTCTTTAATCTATTGTGAAAACCCATCCAATTATATTATTCCGGTATGTTTACGGCCATCAAGTCGGGAATGAAAATTATCCGATCGGTGAAAACAGCATGGGATAAATATCATTTTACTATTTTTAACAAAAATTAACCACTTGCAGCGTCGTCACCCGGATATCAACCGCGACCTGATCGTATTACAGATTACCGGCCACCTCTTTTTTCTCGGGCTGGCGGTACTATCTGTCTTCTTCTGGAAGGAGCGTCAGGCTTTTGATGCTGCGCATTATCTTTTTGAGATCACCGATCGTAAGTTTTTCTTCATTGCGCATCACCGTCCCGCCGGCATCGTTTCACAAATTCTGCCGGTTATCGGTACCTGGCTAAAGTTACCCCTTTCTGTTATCGCAATCCTCTACAGCATCGGGGACATTCTCTGGTATTATCTGATCTTTCTTTTTCTGGCTTATAACCTGAAAACACGCAGGGGTATCGTTGCGCTCCTGCTGATGCTTTCCCTGACCGTGCGCTATAGCTTTTATTGTCCGGTAACCGAGCTGCTGCAAGCCGGTGCATTGTTGCCCGTATGGATGAGTTTGCTCGATCGCAGCTTCCGTTTCCGCTATCCGGTACTGCTGTTGATGGGTGCATTCATCATCTTCTCGCATCCGCTATTATTCTATCCTTTGTTCTTCGCGTTATTCTGGTGGTCTTTGCAGGTTACCCGACCGGGATTGTATGAAATTACCGGACGAAGACGCTTTACCTGGATACTCTTTGGGTCACTGGTGTTGATCGCCGGATTAAAGATGCTGGTTCTCGACCGTTATGATCATGATAAAACATTTTATCCGGTAGTCTACAACGATTATGGTTACCTGAAAACGTTCACTCCTGCCGTCTGGTGGCACCATGTTACCGTCATCGCAGGCGGCTATCCGTTCCTGTCGGTCATCGTCCTCGCCGCATTGATCATCCTTGCCTGGTTCAGACGCTGGCAGATGTTTGGTTATATTCTTCTTTCCGTTTCAGCTTATATTTTATTGATGAGTCTCACGCACCGCTTTGACCGGCTCAGCAATTACTTTGAGCGGATGTTACTGCCCATACCGATGATGGTGGCATTGTTAGCCGGTTCGATGATAACGATTACCCGTAGTTTTATCAGCCGTCTGATCGGTTTTGTGGGTTTGTTCCTTATCCTGTTGATGCACTTCGACCTGCTCCGCATGACAGCCGATCCTTACACAGCGCGGGTGCTGCTGTTAGAAAACCTCTGCGATGCAGCGGAAAGTCAGCATATCCGGAAGGGGATCGTATCGGAAGATCTCCTCGAACAAAACGACTATGCCATGACGGGCTGGTGTTATCCGATTGAAACGCTCATACTCTCGTCCTATAAAGGAAAAGATCATTCGGTAAGCATCGCCCTTCAAAAGGAACATATTGAGAAAAACAAACAGAAAGGGCGTGTTCAGACTCCGGCTGACTGGATCAAATGGGCCGAGTTAAACCCTTCGGTGACATCGCTCAACAAAAACTATTTTTCGCTGCCTGCCGGTGATTATCAGCCCTTGTTATCAACCGACACTTCTTTTCATGTTCCCGTTCGGTTACAGCTGGAAACGTGTACCCCGTTTAAACCAAACCGCTTACTTCTTCAACTACGCATCGAAACCGACAAGAATATTCTTTTCCCGGCGAATGGAATGACGGCTATTGAATTGCAGGATCAAAAAGGAGAAAGTCTTTACCGTACTGTTCTGCCTTATGCCTTTAAATCGAATGGTAGCTGGAACTTTGCCATCAGTCCGGCTTCCCTGCCTGATGGAACGTTGAAGCTCTCGCTTGTACAGAATGACCGAACCTTTTCCGCCCTGCAACTCAGAAAAGAAGGAGGCTTAATTACCGAAGAGCGTCAAAATAAGCCCTGATAATCCGGTGGTTTTTTCATCAGGTCCTTTTCCATCTTCGGAATGCTTGTGATTTCCTATTTTTGAAGAAATAAAATCACATCACATTCCAATGAAAAAAATCTACTCTTTACTTCTTCTCTTAACCGCCTTTGCCGTACAGGCTCAAGCCCAATACTGGCAGATGCAGAATATCGGATACACCTATGCAGCGGCATATCCGGACGATATTGATATCGTAGACTCAAATGTTGTATGGACCGCCACCAGCAGAGTGGGCGACGGATCCGGCGTGGCTGTACAGTTCTGGAGCCGTACGATTGATGGAGGTACCAACTGGACTTCCGGTACCTTCACAGCGGATACAAATTATCGTGTAAGTAATATTGCCGGTATCGATTCCAATACCTGTTACATCCTCACCTATCATTCAGGCGGACTTACCGGCGGATTGCTCTTCAAAACCACAGATGGCGGTGCTACGTGGGATAGCGTTTCAACAGGACAGATTTTCGTAGCTGCGCCATCCTTTCCGAATGTAGTTCACTTTTTTGATGCAGCGAACGGCTTCCTGCAGGGTGACCCGCTTGGAGGATATTACGAGTTATATACCACCAGCGACAGCGGCAATACCTGGACCCGTGTTCCGCAAGCAAACATTCCTGCACCTCTTGCCGGTTCCGAATATGCTATTGTGAATTTATATGGAGCATCGGGAGATTTCATTTATTTCGGAACAAACAACGGTCGAGTATTCCGGAGTTATAACCGCGGGCAGAACTGGGTGGCTACTACACTTGGGGTTGCAAGCACCACCAATGGGATTACAAATGTTACTTTCCGTGATAGTTTAAATGGATTTGCACAAAGGGCAACAACTGCCGGTGCTTATACAACCTACCGTACAACTGATGGCGGTGCCACCTGGTCAGTGGTAATACCAACCGGAACGTTATTCCGCTCCGACTTCATGTACGTTCCGGGGACCAACGCCATGATTTCTGTAGGTGCCAGTACTACAGGCCGCG
>JBIIHN010000248.1:0-3774 GCA_044235745.1 Bacteroidia bacterium | reverse complement strand
GAGATCAGACTGCCATACTATGGGAACCGAACAATCCGGAAAAACATTCCCGCGCACTCACCTATCGTCAACTCTATCACGAAGTTTGCAAAGCCGCCAATATGTTAAAGGCAGCGGGCGCCAAAAAAGGAGATCGCATATGTATCTACATGCCCATGGTGCCGGAAGCAGCCATCGCTATGCTGGCCTGTGCACGAATCGGCGCTATTCACAGTGTCGTTTTCGCCGGATTCTCCGCTCAATCTCTGGCTGATCGAATCAACGATGCCGGCTGTTCGATGGTCATCACCGCCGATGGTGTTTTCAGAGGAGCGAAAGCCATCGCATTAAAGGATATTGTAGATGAAGCACTGCAACAGTGCACCACCATTGAGCAGGTGATTGTTTTAAAGCATACACTCACGGATGTAAAATGGGCGGAAGGACGTGATCACTGGTGGCACGAAGCGATAGCACATTGCAGCGACGAATGCGCGCCTACACCGATGGATGCAGAAGACATGCTGTTTATTTTGTACACATCGGGGTCGACCGGCAAACCCAAAGGTGTTGTACACACGACAGGTGGTTACATGGTATGGGCCGCCTATACTTTCAGGAATGTATTTCAATACAAAGAAGGAGATATCTATTGGTGTACCGCCGACGTAGGCTGGATAACCGGTCACAGTTACATCGTGTATGGTCCATTGCTGGAAGGAGCCACATCGCTGATGTTTGAAGGCATACCAACCTGGCCTGACGCAGGTCGTTTCTGGCAGATCATCGATAAATACAAAGTCAATATTTTCTACACCGCACCCACTGCTATTCGCTCGCTGATGGCCTTCGGCGATGAATATGTGTATCCCTACTCACTCGAATCACTGCGCACGCTTGGTTCCGTAGGTGAGCCTATCAACGAAGAAGCATGGCAATGGTATTTTGACAATATCGGTAAAGGGAAATGCTGGATTGTAGATACCTGGTGGCAGACCGAAACGGGAGGCATCATGATTTCACCGCTGGCGCATATTACACCAACCAAACCTACATACGCAACACTTCCATTGCCCGGCATCCAACCGGTATTGGTAGATAGCGAAGGAAAAGAAATTGAAGGAAACAATGTGGAAGGTAACCTCTGTATAAAATTCCCCTGGCCGGGTATGCTGCGCACCACTTATGGTGATCACGAACGTTGTTGGGTGAATTATTTTTCCACTTATAAAAATTTATACTTCACCGGCGATGGATGCAGGAGGGATTATGATGGCTACTACCGTATCATCGGACGTGTGGATGATGTAATCAACGTAAGCGGTCACCGGATGGGAACCGCCGAAGTAGAAAACGCCATCAACGAGCATCCGCATGTTATTGAATCGGCTGTTGTAGGATTTCCGCATACCATAAAAGGACAAGGCATCTATGCCTATGTCATCTGCGACCATCTGCCTGAGGATCCGGATCAACGAAAAAAGGAGATTCTGGAAACGGTCACCAAAGTCATTGGCCCTATTGCGAAGCCGGACAGGATTCAATTTGTAGCAGGACTTCCCAAAACCCGATCCGGAAAAATCATGCGCCGCATCCTGCGGAAAATTGCAGAAGGAGACACCGGCAATTTGGGCGACACCTCGACGTTGCTTGACCCTTCGATCGTAGAAAGCATAAAGGCCGGTGCTGAGCAGCAATAAATCCTAAAAGAACTGACGGCCTAAGGCGGCAAGAAATGGCGCCGGATTGAAAGAAGAAATTATCTTCAGCTCTTCGGCGAGACTTGTTTCCTCATCCAGGAAAGAAAAGATAGCAGAGGGGGAATTCCGGCGATACATCTGCGTAAATATCTCCGGACCTTTTTCATTCCGGCGTTGCAGGATATCTACCAGCAAGGTATCATACCAACGATGCTTTGCAGAATACAAACCCTCACCCGCACTCTTTCAGGCACGAAGATTCTTCACAATGCGATTTGTGTTTTTCATGGCATTATGAAAAGAATAACCTGATGCCGGTTTAACCCATCCGCCACCGGTACCGATCCGCAGCACATTCGGAGTATGATATTTATGGAAAGGAAACGACGACATGGGAATCACACCATACTCTGTTTCACAAACACTGAAAGTAACACCGGGCCATTGCTCGCGGAGGTAGCGCTCAATAACGGAATCGTAAACCTCCTGCGCAACAAGCGCCGGACTAAAAAATGTAAACTCCACCAATGCTTTGCCCGGGTGCTCCGGAAGGACATACATGAAGCTGGTTGTAGCAGGTAATTTGTAGCGAAAGTCCATCATCACAAACCGATCCTGATCAAACACCGGAACATTGGATTCCACCAGCCAGCCTTTAAAATGCTGCAGCACCATCGGGTAATTTTTTTTCTCCTGATGATAGTTCTCCGGCAACCGGCTATCGAAAACCTGTTTGGCCTTATAGCTATTTCCGGAAGCGGTAACGACCGACACCGGTATGCCCTCCTCCACCTGACGCACTTCATCCCGCAGCAACGTAACAGCAGGATGTGACCGAAGATGTTTCAACACCCATGCATTAAAATCGCCGGCACGGATGGACTTATAACGATAAGGATCAACAGGGAAATTCAAAGCAGTACCGTCATTATAGAAAGCAGCTGAAGACCACTGTTTCCAACTCAGATGATCCCACTTACCGTCGCCGCGCTCCCAAAACGACCAGGTACGATCATTCGCAAGTTTCGTCTCCGGCTCTATGATCAGCAATTTCTTGTCGTTTAAAAAATCATTCTCCAGAAAAGCCATTGCCAGCTGCATACCTGCAGCACCGGCACCGATGATGGCATAATCGAAGACTTCCATAGTATCAGACGGATGAAATAAACAACACGAACGACTCAGAAACAAAAGTACGCCAATATAGTTTACCCGAACAAAAGAAGCAACAAGGCATCAGATTATTACTTGCTCAATTCAGTAGCTGTTCGTGTATAATACACCAGCCAGGTCACCGCTCCCAACAGTTTGATCGCATCCTCCAGAAAGGTATCTTTTGGCATCGGCAAAGGCAGAAGGTCGATGATAGTAGAAAGACCAAGAAGGAAGAAAGCGAGTCCCAGGGCCATAAAATCTGAATTCAGCAACTCCCGCTTATAACGGATAAAATAAATCAGGTAAATATTGATATAGGTCAGGTAGACCATATTATCAGAGATATTAAAATATGCCGGAAACACCAGCTCGTGCAACTGAAAGAGGTCATCCAGCGCCATCAGAAAGGTAATAAGTCCGCTCACCATCAAAAACTCACGGTTACGCATAGCAGAAATACCAACAACCCTGTAAGCCCCGTAAAAGCAGATGGTAAAAGCAGCGCTCCACACCATAATGCCCAGGTTGGAGAAAAAACCCAGATAAAACGGGGCATTCAACTGAGCATTGGGATCCTGCGTAAACACATCCAGATCGATGTCTTTTACTGTACTCGCAAATATCGCAAACAACAGGGCCAGCACCACCAGCAGCCAGGAGATGAGTAAAACCGGGGTAACTTTTTTGAATTGTAAACCGATGTTGCGCATGGGCGTATTTTATTCTCCGAGAATTTGCTGCTTCTGAAGATTGAACTCATCGTCGGTCAGCAAACCTTTATCCCGTAAGTTACCCAGTTTCTGAATCCGGTCCAGCTTATGTTCAAAATTATCCTCGGTCACCTGACTCCTGCGGTTCGGGGAAGCCGGGGCAACATCATCCCGGTCGTCGCTCTTCTTACGCATAAACATCCACAACAAAGCGATCAGCAGGAACATGC
>JBIIHN010000246.1:0-3784 GCA_044235745.1 Bacteroidia bacterium | reverse complement strand
GGAGATGTAATTCTGCTCGATTTCGGTGCCGAATATGCCAATTATGCTGCTGATCTGACCCGTTGTGTGCCTGTAAGTGGTGAGTTTACCCAGCGTCAGCGGGATGTGTATAATGCGGTGTTGCGGGTGATGAAAGCAGCTACTAAAATGCTGGTGCCCGGAAATACCATCGAGAAATACCATGTGGAAGTGGGAAAGGTTATGGAAGAAGAATTGATCGGAATCGGCTTGCTGAACCGTGATGATGTCAAAAAACAGAACCCTGACATGCCCTTGTATAAGCGCTACTTTATGCACGGCACATCTCATTTTCTCGGACTCGATGTGCACGATATCGGCGATCGCTATCAGCCGATGCAGGCGGGTATGGTGTTCACCTGCGAACCGGGTATCTACATTCCGGAAGAAGGACTGGGTATCCGTCTTGAAAACGATATTCTGGTTACATCGAAAGATCCGGTAGATCTAATGGCCTCCATTCCGCTGGAGGTAGAAGAGATTGAAGAGATCATGCGCGAAGCTCATCATCACGCCTGATAAACGTTCATCATAAAAGGGCATTCTGTTGACGCAGGATGCCTTTATTATTGTGTTTATACCGGATGAAAAAACCTTATTTGATTCTTGTCCTGCTGGTGGCCGGTATCGGTATCACCGGTTTGCTGATGCAGATAAACAAGCCTGTATCACCAACGGTGATGTTGGAAAATTTCAGAGATGGTGATCTCGTTTTTCAGACCTCCGAATCCCGCCAGTCGATGGCCATTCAGTTGGCGACGCACTCTCCCTATTCTCACTGCGGTCTGCTTTTTCAGCAGGATGGTGAGTGGTGGGTGTATGAGGCGGTGCAGCCCGTTGGCATTTGCCCGCTGAACGAATGGGTAAGACGGGGGAAGGAGGGAAGATATGTGGTGAAGCGTCTGAAGGACCAACATCTGTTAAAAGGAAAGAAAGATACACTGATTGCATTGGCCTCATCTTTCAAAGGAAAAGATTATGATCCCTGGTTTGGATGGGATGATGAACGGATCTATTGTTCTGAATTGCTTTGGAAAATATTTTACAGAGGCGCCGGTATCCGACTTGGTGAATTGCAGACACTCGGTAGCCTCGATCTCAGTGCTCCGCAGGTACAGGAAATCATGTATGAACGTTATGGGACTAAAACTCCCCTTAATGATAGTCTGATCACACCCGTTGCCATCTTTAAATCACCCTTGCTGAAAACGGTTTTTGCGAACGGTGAATGGATACGAAACGACTAAACATTTACCGGACTGCCGGAGAAATATCATCTCATTTACGAGCGACGGAGAAACCTTGTCATGATCAGTATGGTTTTCGGTAAAACATGGATGGCCTGTAAGCCTTTACTGGCTTAGTCCTTGTGAATCCGGAATCCGGTGTTGCCGGGCGGTGTTGGGTAATCTGATGGAATGGTGATTTGGTTTCCATCGCGCAGCGCGGTGTAATGTGGCGACATGATTTCAACTCCACCTTCGTTAAAACTGTCCTGTATGCAGGCATGCATTGCAGAATAAGTGCTTTCCAGATCACTCGTGTCGTTGCAGTATGCATTTATTTCATAGGTGATAAAAAAATCATTGAGTGACCGCTGAAGCACAAAGGGGGCGGGTGACATCAGTACTCCCGTAGTTTTTGAAGCTGCCTGCAGCAAGAGTTCGTGTACTTTTTTCCAGGGTGCGCTATACCCAATGGTAACCTGGGTGTATATGATCAGTTTGCCTTCCTCGGCCATCCGTGTATAGTTGATGACATTGTTGTTCAAGAGTGAACTGTTCGGGATAGTGATAAATTCATTCTTTATACTCCTGATTCTGGTAACAAGGAGCGTTTTTTCCAAAACATATCCCGTCGTGGTTCCTGCCGTAATTCGATCTCCCTTCTTGAAAGGTCTCATATAAGTGATCACTACTCCGGCAATGATGTTGCTGATTGATGAAGTCGATCCGAGGCTTAAGAGTAACCCCAGAAATACTGTTACCCCCTGAAATGCGGGAGAGGACGATCCGGGTAAATACGGAAAAATGATGATGAGGAGAAAAGCCAGTACCGGAATACGGATCAGTTTGTAGGTGGTATTGGCCCAGTCTGCATGAAATCCGTGAATTTGAATGTTTTCTTCCTGGATCTCTCTGGCAAAGAACTTCAGTACCCGTAGAAACATGCGGAATATAAATCCAAGGACGAGGATAGTTATCAGATTGGGAAGGTAGTTGATGAAGCTGCTGTATAACTGCTGTAAAGGAATTAATATCAGCCGGATCAGTGAATGTCCCCAGCTTTGTGTGGCAGGAAATAAGCCGAATAATACCGGTAGGGAAACATATATAAGCGTTATGCTGAAAAGTAGTTGAGTGATACGGAGTAACCGCTGCAACAGAGTATGGATAATCTGCGGTCGTAAAATCTGATTTCCACGTATGCTGAATCCTTCTTTGAAAACACTTCTCCGATGCGCTACCCATTTTCTCAAACCCGAAAACAAGCGTTGGTTTAACCATAGAAGTAACAGAAGTAGGAGGATGACCAGACCTCCGGATATGCCTTGCTGAAACAGAATTTCCGGTGCGCGTTGCGAACGAATAGTATTAATCAATTCGCGAATTTGTCGGATACGCAGTGCCGTGAGTTCTCCTCGCGATAAACTTGTTCCAATGGTATCCTGATCGGCAATACTCAGAATAATCACATCCTGACAAATTATCTGGTCGTATGTAGCGAGGCGGACATAGTTGACCGAGTCTGACCGGTAGGCCGGATCGTTAATGATGGTTTCGATTTTTGCGGAGGCTCTTCCCGAACGTTCATCCGGTGTTAGCGACCCGAACGCATGGTCGATACGAAATGCCTTTTTTCCATCAATCACAACCCACTCTCCACCGGGTGTGAATTGCTGTCCGGCAACAGGAAGACTGAGGCCGTGAATAACAAACAGGATCAGTAGGAGCAGTCGCGTCATAATTTAAGAGTGTGGTTGAAGCGAAAATAAGCATTCCGCCTGTAACGGATTATCCCCAGACCTTAGTTCCTTCTGTGCAGTTTTTACACATCTCTATTTCACTGCGCGATCTTAAAACAGAAGCGCGAAAGGCGGCGTATGGTTCACTTTGCCAGAGCTCGCGGAAGGTCTGCTCTTGCAAGTTTCCCATCTTATGATCAGCATCTTTATCAAAGCAGCAGGGTACAACCGATCCGTCCCATGTAATTACACAGCTATGCCAAAGTTTCCAGCAATGATTCAGGAGTTTGTTTTTAATGCTCCAGCTTCCGTCCGGCTGCTGTGCATATCGTGCATAACGGTCAATGGTGGGGATAAGATCGTTGCCCTTTTCATAGTCGTACACCTGCGTGGTTTTGAGCCGTACTTCATCTACTCCTAACGACGTGGCCAGTGACTGTACTTCCTCAATCTGATGTTCGTTGGGACGAACCACAAGAAACTGGAAAATCACATGGGGCGTGGAGGATTTCAGTTTCTTTTTCCACGCAATGATATTCTTTGTTCCTTCAATGACCTTTTCAAGCTTTCCTCCGATCCGGTATTGCTGATATACTTCCTGAGTGGTTCCGTCAATCGAAATAATCAGCCGGTCGAGCCCCGATTCTACCGTTTTTCGGGCATGCTCATCCGTTAGATAGTGAGCGTTGGTGGAGGTAGCGGTGTAAATGCCTTTTGAGGTTGCATAGGCTACCAGATCCGTGAAACGGGGGTGCAGGTAGGGCTCTCCCTGGAAATAAAATATAAGATACCAGAGTTCAC
>JBIIHN010000247.1:0-3784 GCA_044235745.1 Bacteroidia bacterium | reverse complement strand
TGGAAAAAACTGATAGTCAGGTAACCGAAAGGCAAAAAAAATGGGTAAGCTACTTATATCGCACCGCTCAACCGCGTATCCTTGCTACCTTCCGGTCCTGGGGAGGTTGGCAGGAGCTGGTCGTATAAGACTTACCCGGGACAAATGTACACAAACTTTCATTACACAGGTTTTCCACATTTCATTTTCGATTGAGGCAGAATATTAGTTTTGTCACAAATTCAATCAACATATGAAATTCTTTATTGATACCGCTAACCTCGACCAGATCCGCGAAGCCTATGACCTGGGCGTATTGGACGGGGTGACCACGAACCCGAGTCTGATGGCTAAAGAGGGGATTAAAGGTCGCGACAGCATCCTTAAACACTATGTAGATATATGTGAAATAGCCCGTGGTGGTGATGTAAGTGCAGAAGTTATATCGACCGACTTCGATGGAATTGTGCGGGAAGGAGAAGAGTTAGCGGAACTACATCCGCAGATTGTGGTAAAAGTTCCGATGATCAAAGATGGCATTAAAGCTATCCGGTATTTTTCACAAAAGGGAATCAGAACAAATTGCACATTGGTGTTTTCTGCCGGTCAGGCCTTGCTGGCGGCCAAAGCGGGTGCTACATATGTATCTCCGTTTATTGGTCGACTGGATGATGTTTCCACAGACGGATTGGACCTTATCGAACAAATCGTTCATATTTATCGGACATACGGATACGAAACCCAGGTACTTGCTGCTTCAATTCGTCATTCCATGCACATCATCAAGTGCGCTGAATTAGGCGCTGATGTTGCTACATGTCCGTTACAGCCTATACTTGATTTGCTGAAGCATCCGCTTACCGATTCAGGTCTGGCGAAGTTTCTGGCAGACGCTGCGAAAACAAAGTAGTAGGCGGTACTAATTTTGATATTTCAGTAAGAAGGCGGTTGTTGAAACCGCCTTCTTTTTTTTATGGATAAAAGAACGAGTTCACTGTGATTTTCAGAGAAAGTGAGTCTTTGAATTCTAACGTTATCGGGCAGGTAAAAAGTCGGAAAGGACAAATCTGAATTTTCAAATGCTGCTCAACCTTTGAATCCTTTTTTATATCCTGCACGAAGTCGTTTCAGTTTTTTATCACCTTCCGTGTAAATAGATACCAGGTCTTTCCAGGATGAACCAGGGTTAAGTTGCTTGTCACGTTGTCCGAGATTTAATCCTAACCTGTAAAGAGAACCTTCCATTAACCGGTGGTCATAATGTCGTTCCAAAAGGAGTTTGTACATTTTCAGTGAATGTTCGAGTTCTCCTTTCTCACGATAATAATCTCCACTGTAATTAATAAGTCCATTGCTCCCTTTTTCCTGAATAAAAATGAACAAGTCGGGCTGATGCTCTAATCCGTATGTGCCGACGCGTGCTTCCATATAGTACTTCGAAGCATTCATGAAGTTGTCGATTGCTGATTGATATCTTCCGGATTGGTCCGCTTCACGGCAAGCTTTCATCAGCTCCAGATAAGTGACAGCCGGCCTGATCTTCTGCATTTCACTTTCGATAGAGTCAGTTGTGCATCCACACTCAGGGTTGTTTTGCTTAATTTTTAAAGCGTCTTCGTAAGCTTTATTTCCTTCAAGATAATCGCCTTCACTTTGAAGTTGCTGTCCCTGATTATAGAAATTATCAATATCGTTTTGCGCATTCAGACACTGTTGGGTAAATATGTTCTTTCGAAGTGATTCGGTGTGCTTTTTCAAGTCAGGTTCAAGGCTGATTCCATATCGCTGTTGTACTTCTAAAGATCTCCTGTAATTTTCTCTTGCTTCATTAAGTCGATTTATTTTTACGTTTGATTCTCCCTCGTATAACAATTCAATAGCTCGCGGACGGGCAGCCTGTAAAATATTCTGCTGAATATTTTTTGCTTCAGCAAGGTGGAATTCATTTAGCAGTTGCTCGGCATCCTCAAAGGCTTCCAGTGCTGCGATATAATTCCGCTGGTCCGTGTAACGAAATCCCTTTTGTATTAATTGATCATATTTCTTTTGCCGGATAGATTTCAGCAGTTCATGGCCAATAAGGGTGTTTTTAACATCGTTGCGGTTGTTTTCCTGATATTGTATCGCGTCTTTAGCACTATTCTCCGCTCTGCCGAGATCATTGATTGTAACGAAATCACGTGCTTCGTCCAGCATTTCATTGAATATACCTGTCTTTGCAGCAGATATTCCTGTTTGAAGTAAATCACTGCAGGGGATATATTGGTATTTTACACAAAGTTGACGAGCTGTTTCAAAATGATCCAATGCTCTGGCAAATCGTTTCATCGAAACATCCTGATTACCCATTGCAATATAGCGGAGGTGGATATCATTCAGTAGCGAGAAGGTGTTTTCTCGGGTTTGCGGATCTGCCGGCATATTGATTAGGATATCATCGGCTTTGCAGGTGGCCTCATGCAGATTTCCTTTGCGATAGTCGATTTCGGCAAGCTGGAGAAGGGCAGGGGCGAAGCCGGGATTCACTTCAAGAGCCCAGAAAAAGAGTTCAGATGCACGGGTAAGGTTTCCTTTTTTGAGTTGGTTGATTCCCCTGTCATAGAAGTTTATATGCAGCGTACTTAAAACTATAGACATTTCCTCCTGCTTACGAAGTAGAAGTTGATGGTAGGCATTTACCTTTGGAAGGTAGCGTGCCGGATCATTTGTCTGTAAGGGTAACTTAGCGTCTAATCTTCGGTTGATGATATCCGTGTAGATATTCGTTGCTTCTACCAGATTCTTCTGATTCATTCTGAATCTGTCATAGTCGCCCGGAATCACAGATTGTAAAATGGCAAAACCATCGTCTAATACTGAAACTGATTGATAATAATTGTTAATTAAATGAACCCGATTCTCAAAATCATTCGAATTACTAAAGAGGAAAACATGATTGACAAGGGCATAGTCGGTAAAACTCTTGTCCAGTGAATCAGTATTTGTAAACGAGGCGATATCCGGTTTTTCATTGTTTATCACCGATGAAAACTGGATGGACTTAAAGGTTCCATTTGAGCGTTTAAGTCTAAGTTCATAACGCAATTCTGCAGGAATTAAATATTCGCTGACATCAAAGCTCTTGTAATAAATATCTCCATTGAGCCGGAGTTTACCGGATTCTATTCTGTATACAAAATTTGGCTCTCTTGTGTTGACCCGGATTACCTGATCAAAGTCAATAGTAAAGTAGGTTGATCTTATGGATTTGTTATTTCCTTCAGACAGTTTCCTGATTACAGGAGCAACGTTTGGTGAAGCCGGGCTTCCATCGGAAATGGTAACCTTCTGTGTGAACCGGAAGTCCTTTATGAATGTATTCTGTGCTGATAGATTTATAGAGGATATAAATATGATCAGCAATACGGCGTACCTTTTTTTCATGTCATTACTTTCTGCGACCAAATTACAAAGGATATACCACAATGGACAATAACACAGTTTTTATGGGTTGTTCACCTGATTTGGGGATAAAGAAAAGGCTGCCTTTTTGAGGCAGCCTGCTCTACATTTATCGTTGTTGGTTAATGCATAACAGTGAACTTAACAGATTTCTGTCCGTTCTGCCCTTTGAAGGTCATTTGATAAACACCATCGTTAAGTTTCTGAACCGGATAATTGAACATGTTTTTTCCCTGCTGAATATATAAATCCTGGGTATCTATGGTTTTTCCTAAAAGATCAGATACGATCATTGTGTATTGTCCGCTTTGCTTCAGAATGGCGGCAATGTTGATCTGATCTGTAGCGGGTACAGGCCAGGCGG
>JBIIHN010000007.1:0-12187 GCA_044235745.1 Bacteroidia bacterium | reverse complement strand
GCAGCTGCGGTCGCGAGTTCTTGACATATTGAAATTATTTAAGCGAAAGTAGCTCATCCCGATAGCTATCGGGAGGTAGAGCACAACACTACAAGGCAGCTGCGGTCGCGAGTTCTTGACATATTGAAATTATTTAAGCGAAAGTAGCTCATCCCGATAGCTATCGGGAGGTAGAGCACAACACTACAAGGTAGCTGCGGTCGCGAGTTCTTGACATATTGAAATTATTTAAGCGAAAGTAGCTCAGTTGGTAGAGCACGACCTTGCCAAGGTCGGGGTCGCGAGTTCGAGCCTCGTCTTTCGCTCCATAAAAAGCCGCTATAAGCGGCTTTTTGCATTTCAGGAAGTTTTATGGTAATAAATCATGGGAGGGGCGGGTCGCTACCCGCCCCTCCCACGAATCAAACACCACCGGTGCCCCTCTCCATGCATTTTATGACATAAGATGGTCGAAAGGGTTACGATTATAAATCAATGGGAGGGGCGGGCCGCGACCCGCCCCTCCCACGAATCAAACACCATCGGTGCCCCTCTCCATGCATTTTAGGACATAAGATGGTTGAAAGGGTTACGATTATCTATCAATGGGAGGGGCGGGTCGCGACCCGCCCCGCCCAGGAATCAAACACAAATTACGCCCCTCCCCAAAAAAACAAACACAATCCCGGGACGACATTCCTCCTCCTCTTATCCTTTCCATCACTTTTCGATCATCCTTCTCACATCCGTGGTGAAATCTCAAAATATCTCTTACTTTTGCGCCTCCAATTCTGGCTGAAAAGCCGCCCGGGTGGTGGAATTGGTAGACACGCAGGACTTAAAATCCTGTGGCCCTTAAAGCCGTACGGGTTCGATTCCCGTCCCGGGTACAACTGTTGAAGAGCAACCAGATAGAAGCGGTTGCTCTTTTATTTTATATCTGAATTCAATTGTCCGTACGGTCTTTGTTGATCGGCTTCAGGTTTTGTTATCCTTGTCAGAAATGGTACCCGCAAATACCTTTTAAAGCTAAATTTCTGTGGTTTACATCCTGTCAGCAGAATTACCTCCTACCTTTGCCTGAATGCAATCCTTCGGCTCTCTCTTATCGCGGATATCTCTGCCCAAACCCGTTTGGATCGCTTTTGGGTTCCTGTTTTCGGGAATTGGAATTGCGGGCTTTATCCTTCCGATGATGCCGGGACTCGTTTTTTTCATTCTTGCATCTTTTTGCTTTGCGAAGAGTTCCCCCAGATTTTTACGGAAGATACTGGCGCATCCGGTAATCGGTCCGCAAATCATGGATTGGAAGCGCGGCAGGGGAATGCGATTGTCAACTAAAATTCTTGCTATTTCGCTGGTGACCATCTCCTTAACATTTAGTATTTTCTTTATGGTAGATATTGTTTGGGTAAAATGGATCATTGCCGTTTCTATGCTGGCCATTAATGCCTATATCCTGTCGGTAAAAACTCGTCGCCCTGATCCAACTGTTTTACCTTTGCCAAAAATGAATAAGTATGGCTCAGGAAAAGGTCAGGGTGATTAAGCGCTTAACTCGTCCGCTTAAATCTATTCTAAGGAGTGGTGATCAGGATGATTTCTCCGCTGAAATTACTTCGCTGATCATCGAATACAATGACCGGAACCATCCGGTTACTGAACAGAAATTTGATGAGTCCGGAGAACCTGAAGAAGTTCATCATTTTGTTTACGATGATCGGGGTCATCTTATCGCTCATACGCTCGAGTTACCGGTGGATGGAATATTTGAACGATTCAATACCACTCGTAATGCAGATGGCTTACCCATTGAAATCATAAAGTATTATGGCGATGATGCCGGTGAACGGGTCGTTTATGAGTATGGTGCACATGCACTGCCGGTTCTTATTACCCGCCACGATGCGGATGGCGAATTTGAATCGAAGGAAGAGCTGGAATATAATGATCGCAAAGAGCTTGTGTTGCGTACCGTTCGGGAGGCCTCCGGCGAGCGAAAACGATTTGTTTTTAAATACAATGAAAAGGGCTTGCTGGTCACCGAAGAGGAGTGGAACGGTGATGATCATTTGTCAGGCAAAGTTGAGTACGCCTATAATGAGGATGGACGTGAGGTGGCAGTGAATAAAACAAATGCGGAGGGAAAACTGGTCAACACCATTCGTTCGGAATACGATGAAAACGGTAGACTTGTACGTCGGGTGTCGAAAGGTTTTTATACCCGGATCAGTACTTTCGAATATGATGAGGAGGGAAGATTGCTGGAAGAGTCGCTTTCGGATGATCATGGATTTGTGATTTCACGGCATCGGATGGAATACGATGAGAGGGGAGTGCTTGTGCATGAGTCCGTTTATGAAACAGATCTTACCCGCGCCGGTCGTGATACACATCTGGCTCACCGGTATGAGTATGAATTCTTCGGGGAGTAAAAACTAATTTCTTCGACAACCTGTTGTTAGAATTAAGAATTCAGTCCCGTTCTTTGAACGGGATCAGAATTCAGAATTCAGTCTTTTTGCGACCAGGGCGTATCGCATTTAGCTTGAAGAATTCAGTCCCGTTCTTTGAACGGGATAAGAATTCGGAATTAAGTAATCATTATAAAATATGGCTTATAAAAATCTGCAACATTTCATCAAAGTGCTGGAGGATGCCGGTGAACTGGTGCGCATACGGGAATATGTTAATCCTCGACTGGAAATTACCGAAGTAACCGATCGTATTTCTAAGGAGTATGGTCCGGCCTTGCTCTTTGAAAATACCGGTTACGATTTTCCGGTGCTTATTAACTCAATGGGCACGGAGAAACGTATGGCCATGGCACTCGGTGTAGATAAGCTGGATGATATTGCCCATGAGATTGAAGGCCTGTTTAAAACCCTTACCGGTCCGAAACATTCCTTCGTAGATAAGTTGAAAATGCTGCCACAGTTGGGTGAGATCGCTTCCTGGATGCCGAAGGAAATCAGCGGTCGGGGAGCCTGCCAGGAAGTAGTGATGAAAGATCCGGATATTACACGTTTGCCGGTATTAACCTGCTGGCCGGAGGATGGTGGTCCTTTTGTGACCTTGCCGGTTATTCAGACACGCGATCCGCATACCGGAATCCGCAACGTCGGACTTTACCGGATGCAGGTTTTTGATAAAACCATGACCGGCATGCACTGGCACCGTCATAAAGTGTCTGCCCGTCATTTTAATGAGTATAAAAAATTGGGTAAACGCATGCCCGTTAGTGTTACCGTCGGTGGTGATCCGGCGTATACATATGCGGCTACAGCCCCTTTACCGGATGGTGTGGATGAGTTTCTGCTTGCCGGATTCCTTCGTAAAAAGAAAGTTGAACTGGTGAAATGCCTGACCAATGATCTCTATGTACCGGCAGATGCTGATTTTGTTATTGAAGGATACGTTGATCCCGAAGAGGATTTTATTCTTGAAGGTCCGTTTGGTGATCATACCGGATATTATTCGCTGGCTGATTATTATCCCCGCTTTCATATTACAGCGATCACGCACCGGAAAGATCCTGTGTACTTATGCACCATCGTGGGAATTCCTCCGCAGGAAGATGCCTGGATCGGAAAGGCAACGGAGCGGATTTTTATTGCACCCATCAAAATGACGATGGTGCCGGAGATAGTTGATATGGTGCTTCCGGTTGAAGGGGTATTTCATAACCTGGTGATCGTAAAAATCAAAAAGGATTATCCCGGTCAGGCCTTGAAGGTGATGAACTCCTTATGGGGCGCCGGTCAGATGATGTTCACTAAAATGATGATCGTGGTGGATGGCGATGTGAATATTCATGATCAGCGTGAGGTTGCTCAATATATCGCGAAGCATGTGGATCCGTTGAGAGATATTACCTATTCGCAAGGTCCGACAGATGTACTGGATCATAGCTGCTCACGAATGGCTTTTGGAGGTAAGATGGGAATTGATGCTACCCTGAAGCTGGAAGAGGAATTGATGCCCGGTGCGCCAGCCGATAGTCTCTCCGTTTCCCTCCTGCAACAAGCGATGCCTGCAATTGAAACAGAAGTCAGGAAATATCCTGAACTGAAATCGGTGAATGCGCAATTGTTAATGCTGGGGGTGCCGCTTGTATTTGTTTCGATTTCGAAGAACAGAAAGGGCCATGTGCGTGAAATGGCAGATACGCTGCTTACTTCATCTGCCTTTTCGCAGGTCAAAGTATTGATCTTCCTCGAAGATACCATGGATATTTCTGATGTGGCGGATGCCGTCTGGCGTTTTTCAAATAATGTTGACCCGCGCAGAGATCATATGGATTTCCCTGCTTCAGCGATCGGTGAGGTAAATCATGTGGCCTTCGATGGGACACGTAAAGTGAAAGAATTTGATGGCTTTGAACGCGATTGGCCGAATATTCTCGCCTCGGATGAAGCTACCATTCAGCGTGTGGATGAAATTTGGGATACACTCGGACTCGGCAAATTTATACCTTCTCCTTCGAGGAAATACGCAAGGCAGTTGTACGCAGGTGGTGCCGTAGCAAAATAGACAAGGTCCGCTTGCGAAGAAGTTTCTGATGTAAGATTTTCGCGTTTTTACATCAGTAGCCTTACCACTTTTGTAAGGTATTTGCCTATTGCTTAAAATTTCCCCTGGCGTTATCTCCGTACTTTGTATGTGTGAGAGGGATGTTATTTCTTTTAACTGTCGCAGCGTTCAGCTTCAGTTCCTGCGAAAAGGAACCGGAGGTGATCTCAGGAAACTATGCTTCCTATGACCCAACTGTTTCATTGACGCAGATTCGTCAGTTTGTGCAGAAGGTATATTTGAGCACGGAGGGAGAATTACCTGAGGATTCGGTCCTGGATCACGAAATTGAAAGGCTGGCTTCTTTCAACTGTTCCGTTGTGTCACGTGCGGGTTTTATTGATCGTCTATTATATTCTGAAAAAGCCAGATTGAATTTATATGAAGTACGGAATCAGCAGTTGATCGATGGAGTTTCTGATCAGGATATAACCGATGCAATCGCGGATTTACAAACTGAAATAGCGGATCCTTCCAATGCCGTTAACGTGACACGGTTGCAGTTGGAGTTGGCCCGGTTGGAAGCGTTGAAAACGGCGAAGAGCGAATTTGTGTCCGGCTCGATCACCCTGGTGGAAGTAGAGAAGCGAATGACGGCATCTTCTTTCTATTCCTGGGCGAATGGCTCCGGAAATACATGGGTGGAGTCAGTTTTTAATTTTTTTCTTTTGAGAATGCCTACCGCGGTTGAACTGGAAAGTGCTTCGGATATGCTCAATGGCACGCCTGCATATTTATTTCTCCAGGCAGGTTCTTCTGATACTGACTTCCTGAACATCTTCTTTTCTTCACGCCCCTTCTACGAAGGACAGGTTCGTGAGTGTGTGCTGAATCTTCTTTTCCGGGAACCTTCGTCCACCGAATTAAATGCTTATACCAGCGAATTCAGTTCGCATAAGAATCACTTAACAATTACCCGAAAAATACTGCTGAGCGATGAATTTCTGCGCGGAAATTAAAAAATGGAGGGGAGGGGCCTTGTTCCTTCTTCTGCTCCTGACTACAGCTTGTACAAAGCCGGAGGCCATCTACGAAGTTGAGCCGGTGACCGTGAATGTTCAGGGTGGTACCAAGCGGGCGTTAAAGTCTGAACGGCAGTTTATCTCCGGCGCTTTTGCCGATGTGTTGAAGAAACAAATGACATCGGATGAGCTGGATGAAGCGATGATCTGTTATAACGCAATGTCGGATAAAGATCTGATGCGCGATATGATCATTCGTGATATGTTGAAGCGCTCTTCACGTATTCCTTCTTCAACTGAGATGCGCGCGGATACAGAGAAGTTCGTTCAGGAAACGTATGTGCGTTTTTATAAGCGTGATCCCTCCGATCTTGAGCGATGGACCGTGAAACAACAGATTGATCAGGATACTTCATTGCTTCCGGTGATGATTTATTATGCATTTATGAGTGGTGAAGAATACAGATATTATTGAAAAACATGAACAGGAGATCATTTGTAAAGTCAATCGGTATGGCGGCAGCCGGAGCATTTGCTGCACCGTATATACTTCCTTCGGGTCGTTTGTTTGCTGCTACCGGTTCACGCGTGGCCAATCATGTGGTGGTGTGTTTGTTTGCCGGTGGTGTGCGTAATTTCGAGTCTATCGATAAGGCCGAAGGGAACCTGATGCCTAATATCCTGAAAGGGTCTGAGTCCATTTCGTCAGATATTCTTCCCGGATTGGATGCAGTGCCTGCTCCGGTGTTGCCAAGCGCGCTGCAAAACAATGGTACCCTCTTCAAAGGGTTTCGTTATAATAGTTCTGCAGCCGGCCATTTTCAGGGACACTTTACCGCGATGACCGGACGTTATGTGGGTTATGATGTTAATTTCAATACCAATGCGCAATATCCTACTGTTTTCGAGTATTACCGGAAACACAATAGTCCGCTGAATTCTGCGACCAATGCCTGGTGGGTTTCAGATCATTTGGGGGAGAATGAAAATCTGGCATTCAGTACAAGTCCGGACTATGGTCCGCAGTATGGTGCCAATTTCTTCAGCCCGTTGAATGTTTTTACGTATGGAAATTATAAGCCCATTGATTTATGCCGCACATTTAATGTTCCGCAACGACAGAAAATCGGGGCGCTGCGCGACTATCTTGATCAGTCGTTTGTCGCGCCTGCCGTTCCGCTCTCACAGCATGTGTATAACAATGAATCCGACCGTGTGCTGATGGAAAATTTCTGTAACGGACTTGCCGGCCGGCAGAAGAGTAATCAGCTTTGGGATCCCTGGAATATCGGAACGGGAATGAACAGCGATATGCTGAATCTCTTTTTTGCAGAAGAAATTATCAAGTCTTTTTCTCCTGAACTGCTCGTGGTGAACATGACCGGAGTGGATGTTGGGCATGGCAACTTCACGGAGTATTGCAACAATCTTCGTAAAGCCGATTATGCGGTTGGACATCTCTGGAATACAATTCAGAATACACCCGGTATGGCCAATGATACGGTGATGATTGTGGTGCCGGAGATCGGACGTAACCTGGATCATAACTCCATTGTGGATGCCTATGGCCGTTATGGTATTGATCATTCTGATGCGATGTCGAAAGAGATCTTCTGCCTTGTTGCCGGTCCGTCAGGTAAAGTGGCGCAGGATACGGTAATTACCTCACAAACCGGTGAGAGCATTGATATCGTGCCTACCGTTGCACATATTCTTGGTTTCTATCCGGATATCCCAACAGGTTACCTTCCGGGTGTTCCGCTTTATCAGGCGTTTACCAACTAAACCGTAACAACCCCTATGCATACCGTTAGAAATCTGCTGCTATGGGTCTGCTGTATTGCAGTACTCACCACGACCTCATGCTCGGAGAAAGAGGATCCGTTTCCGTCGTCCGGACCGCCGGAGGGGAGCCAGGGCAATGTTTCTTCCGCTGATCCGAATTCCATCGTCGGCATTCACCAGAATATCTTTAAACCGAAATGCGCGATTCCCAGTTGCCATGGTGGAACATTTGAACCCGATTTCAGAACGGTTGAGTCTTCGTATCATACACTCATTTATCAGCCGGTTACGAAAAACACCATCGATGAGCGCTATAAATACAGGGTGATTCCCGGCGATACTGCCCGCTCCTGGCTTTTTCATCGTGTTACGGTGGAAGATACCTTGATTCCTCGTATGCCTATTTATATGGATGGACTAACGGCTGCGGAGGTGGGAAATATCCGTAAATGGATTATGGCAGGAGCTCCGGATGCGCGCGGCGTGTTGCCGGTAAAGGTGAATTTGCCGCCCACCATCCATGGTTACAGTGCCTACAATGCTTCGCTGCAACAGATCGACCTGGCCCGTTCTTCGTGGAGTGAGCCATTCCCGGCGCCGAATAATCAAACTATCCATTTCTGGGTGTTTATGAGCGACCCTGAAACACAAACGAAGAACCTCGGATTTCATAAGATGAAATTCAGCCTTGACCCGAATGATTTTTCCAATGCCGTTACCGTTACAGCTTCCTATACGAACGGTCCGGTTATGTGGGGTTGGGTAGCATCGGTAAATACATCACAGTTCCCTCCCGGATCTACAGTATACATGCGGTATTATGTGAAAGACCCCGTTACCTCCGTGATAGTGGAATCGCCCAACAATAATTCCTATTCATGGTACAAAACCAACTTCTCGTTCACCTTATGAGACTACTGATTCTGATTATTCCTGTCTTGTTGTTTATGTCCTGTAAAAAGGAATCACCGCTGGATGAAGTGCCTGAAATTACTTTTATCAGGATGTTTCCGGATACGGTAAGAGCGAACACGGACAGTATTGTTGTGGAGTTATCTTATGCGGATGGTGATGGAGATATTGGTGAGAACAATGCGTATGTTAAAAACCTTTTCTTTACAGACCAGCGAAATCAATTAACCTATGGTTTCAGAGTCAGTAAAATTGCCGAAGAGGGTACACCGGCCATCAAAGGTACCCTTAAGGTGGTGATGCCGTATATAAACCTGATTCAGTCACCGGGTCCGGAAACAACCTCTTTTTCAATTAAGCTGGTCGACAGGGCCGGTCACACCAGTAATCTGATCACTTCCTCGGCACTTGTTATTACGGAGTAGTTTCTGACTTCGGAAGGATACTAAAGCGTGTAGTAATCGGATAATGGTCGCTGAGTTTTTTTTGTCTCGTGTGGTAAGAGTGAATTAAGAACCGGTCTCTGTTGTAAAAGATGTAGTCAAGTCGGAGGATCAGCGGAAACTGATCGTATGTTATACCAAATCCCTTTCCTTTGGTAACAAAGGCATCATCCAGCATTTTGCTTATCACCTGATACGTGTAGGTGAATGAAGGCTCGTTAAAGTCGCCGCAAAGAATGACATGATAAGGGCATGATGCGATGTGAAGTGCCAGTTCGTCCGTTTGATCACTACGCTTTTTCACTGCCCTCCTGATCCGTTTCATCAGGTGCTTGGCTCCATGTAACATAACGGCTCTGTCGCCGCTGTCGGGATTAGCAAGAAATTTATAATCCTGCTCTTTGAAGTGATTCGATTGAAGGTGCACATTATAAATCCGGATCGTATCGGATTGAATGACCAGATCAGAATAAATACCGAAATTTGTACTTCCTTCTGTAAAAATCAGTTTTCCTTCATCAATAATTGGGTAACGACTGAAAGTGGCCAGCCCCCAATGATGACTTTTGTATAGCGTTAATCCGTATATAACGGAACGATGAGGTAACTTCAGTTTTTGGCTGATGGACTTGTTATTCTCAAAAGTCCCTGTATCCTGATGGTAGTATTCCTGAAAGCAGAGTATATCCGGCGATTCGGATTTCAACATATCAAGGATCTGCTTCCTTGTTTTTTCATTACCCGACCAATTGTATAAATCAAATAGCCGTACATTGTAACTCATCAGCTTAACAGACGACTTCGGTGCCATTACATCTACTGAAAACAAACTGGGCCGATAGATGGAGATGAGTTTGTCATAGCCCATTAAAATGACCGCAGCAGAGATAAATGCGTAACGATGGCGGCGAATAGCCCATGCACCCACAAAGAACAAGTTGATGACTAACAAAAACGGGTAGGAAAGCGCAATGATCTCCAGATACCAGAATCGGTCAGGCCGGATGAGGGTAGACCCCTGTACGATAATCAGCGCTATAGCCGCTGTGATATTCAGGGTGATGAATAGCTTGCCTGTCAGGCTCCATCGCTGATCTTTTTCTCTTTCCGGCATGCGCTGAATTTCGGCCTAAAGAAAAGTATTTTTTTTCAGACACTTCATTGATTTTCTGACTTAACTTTGTTTTTTATCAGCTTTCTTCCACCATCAATCCCATTCGTTTATGTCTGACTTGCATCAAGTAAACTTCCCGATCGGCTATTCGCCTTGTCCCAACGATACCTTCATCTTTGATGCCTGGGTGAATGGTAGGTTGGGGCATCAAATGCAGCCTCAGCCGCAATTGCTGGATGTGGAAACCTTGAATCTGAAAGCCATAAATGCGGAACTGCCGGTTACGAAATTGAGCTTTGCAGCATATGCACATGTTTCTGAGTATTACCAGATTTTATCTTCCGGTGCAGCGCTTGGAAATAATTGCGGTCCCCTCGTGATCTATCGGCAGCTACCTGATTTTTCTGACCCGGCATCTGTAAAAGTTGCGATTCCGGGTCGCCGTACTACCGCTAATTTGCTCTTCAGTATTTTTTATCCGGATATGGTAAATAAAACAGAAATGGTGTTTTCGGAAATTGAAGATGCGGTACTGAATGGGCATGCGGATTTGGGACTCATCATCCATGAAAACCGTTTTACGTATGCTGCAAAAGGCTTGCATAAACTGGCAGATTTGGGCGAATTATGGGAGTCGAAGTTTGCAATGCCGATACCGTTGGGCTGTATTGCTGTACTGCGGGCTTTGCCCGAAATCCCAAAGAAGCAGATTGGTCAGGCGATCCGTGAGAGCGTTGCCTGGGCTTTTGCACATCCCGGCGACTCCAAAGAGTATGTTCGCCTCCATGCACAGGAGATGAGTGAAACCGTGCAGCAGCAGCATATTTCCCTCTATGTGAACAGGTTTTCACTCGACCTCGGTGCCGTTGGACGTGCCGCCGTTCGAAAGCTGTTTGAAGAAGGTTTGAGAGCCGGGTTTTTGCCTTCATTAAAGGAACCTATCTTTGCAGAAGATGAATAAAGATATGATTGTAGTAACCGGTGCCGCGGGCTTCATCGGCAGTTGTCTGGCCGGGCGACTCAACCAGCAGGGATTTGATCAGCTTATCCTCGTGGATGACTTCTCCTTCGCAGAGAAAAACAAAAATCTTGTCGGAAAAAAATTCGTTGATAAAATCCATCGTGATCTTTTCATCGATTGGCTGAAAGAACATGCCGCTGAAGTGAAGTTTATATTTCATATCGGCGCCCGTACAGATACCACGGAGTTCAACGAAGAGATCTTTCGTCGTTTGAATATCAACTATACCAAAGAGCTTTGGAACATCGCATCAGCAGCCGGAATCCCCTTTGTGTATGCTTCTTCTGCTGCTACCTATGGCGGAGGCGAGTTTGGTTACAATGATGATCATGCATCTATACCGAAACTTCAGCCACTGAACCCGTATGGCTGGTCTAAGCAGTGGTTCGATATCTGGGCACTGGAACAATCAAACCAGCCACCTTTCTGGGCGGGATTGAAGTTCTTCAATGTGTACGGACCCAATGAATACCATAAGGCGCGTATGGCGTCAGTTATCTTTCATGCGTTTCATCAGATTAATAATACCGGTAAGGTGAAACTATTCCGTTCTCATCGTCCCGATTTTAAAGACGGCTGGCAATTGCGTGATTTTGTTTATGTGAAAGATGTGGTTGAAGTATGCCTGTTTCTGATGGAACAACAAAAAACAGTGCAATCTGCTATCTATAACCTCGGCACCGGTGAAGCACGTTCGTTTTATGATCTGGCGGATGCAACTTTCACGGCAATGGGTCGCCCTGTTGATATAGAGTTTGTGGATATACCTGCCGATATCCGCGATAAATATCAATATTTCACCGAAGCCAATATGGATAAACTGATCCGTCAGGGGTATAACAAGGGTTTTACCTCGCTGGAAAGCGGAGTAACGGATTATGTCAAAAACTATCTGATGCCGGGTGTGTTTTATTAACCGATGCAACATCCGCTGCTAAAACGATTTCTGGAGAGCCGTTTGGCTCAGAATAAATTGTTCCGGTATTTTATTTCTGCCGGCCTGGCTACCTGGGTCGATATTACCGTGTACTTTCTGTCGTTTAACTATTTATATCAGAAGTCAGACATCAGCCTCTTTAACCTGTACACCGTGTCAGCGGCGACAGCGTCACTGTTTCTAAGCTACACCATGGGTTTGTTGACCAACTTTGCCATAACCCGCTACCTGGTGTTTAACGACTCTGAACTTGAGTTTCATAAACAATTGTTCCGTTATGTTTTAGTAGCATTGCTGGTGCTGGCCATGAACTGGCTGCTGATGCGGTTGCTGATTCGCGGTTTCGATTGGTGGCCTACTTTAGCAAGGGCTACTTCAGCGCTGACAGTCGGGATGATGAGTTTTGTTATTCATAAAACCTTTTCCTTTCGTACCAACAATAAACGTTAGGCCCTTAAAGCT
>JBIIHN010000245.1:0-3796 GCA_044235745.1 Bacteroidia bacterium | reverse complement strand
AGCCTATTCCTACTTCAGTGATAACAGGGATAAAAATTATAAATATTCAACAAATACCTACGGCGGACGTTTGTTCGGCCAATACCTTGTGATGGATAACCTGATGTTATATTCAGAGTATGAGCTTATTAATATTGAGGTGCCGGATTTACTCTATACTAAACTCATTCGTGAAAATGTAAGCAGTCTGTTTGTGGGTGGCGGTTATATGCAGCGTTTCGGAAATGGTAATTCCGGTGTTTCACTCATGTTACTTTACAACATCATGGAGTCTGATTACAACATCTATCAGAATCCCATCATCAGGACCGGTTTTAACTTTGGATTCTGAGGTGAGGCTACTTCTTCACATCCTGTTGATTGATCTCCTTCAGGTCAATATACTTCATGTGACGAAGAATCCAGGATTTTTTTCGTTCGATGTACCGGGTCGGTTTTGATGCTGACCAGCGCAGGGGATTGGGTAGTATCGCAGCAATAGCGGCGGACTCACTGCGCGAAAGTTTCACGGCCGGCTTATGAAAATAATAGTTTGCCGCCGCCTCTGCACCATATACTCCCGGCCCCATTTCAATCACATTCAGATACACCTCCATAATCCGTTCCTTGCTCCAGCATAATTCAATCAGGAAGGTAAAGTAAACTTCAAGTCCCTTTCGGATCCAGCTTCTTCCGGGCCAGAGAAAGACATTTTTAGCAGTTTGTTGTGAGATAGTGGAGGCGCCTTTTACTTTTTTACCCTTATGTTTTTCATTGTATTTAACAGCCTTTTCAATCGCTTCCAGATCAAAGCCCAGATGATCTTCAAACTTCTGATCTTCAGCCGTAATAACAGCCAGCGGCAGATTGGGGGAAATTTCATCCAGTGACTTCCATTCTTTGTCTATTTTGCCATCCTCCAGCTCAAAATATCGCTGCACCATCAATGGCGTGAGGGGAACAGGTACAAAACGATACAAGAGCGTCAGTACGATACTGAAAATAAAAAGGAACAATAGAGCCCTTAACAGCCAACGAAAGACCTTTTTCACCATATCTGCAAATGTAAACAACAGCGCTGAATAGAAACTTAAGCAAGGCAAATGGATTGGACATATTGTCAATTCTTATTACTTTCGTTTCATGAACCGGTCAATGCGCGAGTATGAAAATTTACACATTGTATTGTGGTTGTTGAAAGATACCTGCTGGGTGCTGGATTTTAAAGTCCCCGGACTGATCATGATCTTTCCGACCATTACGGTCGCTATCCATATCACCTGGTTGTATCGTAATAACCGTTCGGAGCTCTTTCATAATATCGCTGTTGTATCGTGGATTTCTGCCAACTCGGTCTGGATGGTCGGGGAGTTTTTTTACGGAGATACCCTTCGTCCGATTGCGACGATTTTTTTTGTGCTTGGGTTGATCATGGTATCTGTCTATTATCTGCTGATAAAGCCATCTGAAAAGAAGCACATGAAAAAGTAGCAGTTGCATCTGTTTAAATAAAAAAACCGCCGGTTACAGGCGGTTTTTTTATTTATCAGGATCTACTCGTGCGTCATCAGTTCATGGATCGCATGATCATAAAGTGCTTTGAAATCGGCAATCTGTCCATATTCTTCTTCATCGATCATTACTATGTTTCCTCCGGTTTCGCCCAGGTTCGTAAAGTCAACTTCGCTGGCGGAAACCATCTCCACAAATTCTTCCAGTTTCTCCGGAGCCACTGTCACCACGACACGACTCTGTGCTTCGCCGAAAAGATAGGCGTCTTTTCTGAATTCTTCATCGGTATCGATACGGAAACCAATGCCACGCGGGAAAGAAGATTCCATCAGCGTAACGAATAATCCGCCATCTGATACATCGTGTGCGCTTTGAACCAATCCTTCAGCAATCAGATTTTTTACCAGCGTTTGCACGGCCAGTTCTTCTTCGAGGTGGAAGTGTGGAGCCGGACTGTTTTTTACCCCGCAGTAGGAATAGAGGTATTCGGAAGAAGCAATATCATCCTGCGATTCACCCAGCAGGAAGATGATATCTCCTTCGCTCTTGAAGTCGAGCGTCATCTGACGTTTCTTGTCAGGAACGATGCCCACCATACCAATAGTAGGTGTGGGGAAAACCGGCACTTCGCCCTGTTCATTTTTACTTTGATTGTAGAAGCTCACGTTACCGCCTGTCACCGGTGTTTCCAGTGCAGTGCAGGCTTTCGACATGCCTTTGATGGCATGCACGAACTGCCAGTACACCTCCGGATTATACGGATTGCCGAAGTTCAGGCAGTTGGTCACTGCGGAAGGTTCACCACCGGAACAAACAATATTACGGGCTGCTTCTGCAACAGCAATGGCACATCCTTGTTCAGGGTCACTGTACACATAACGGGAATTACAGTCGACACTCAGCGCAAGCGCCTTGTTGGTACCCCGAACATCCACCAATGAAGCATCACTGGGTTTATTGGTGCTCATGTTTATCGTACCAACCATCGAGTCGTATTGCGTGTACACCCAGCGTTTCGAAGCAATGTTCGGGTGCGTTAGCAGGTGTTTCATCACCGGACGCAGATCTGCAGGAACAGGAATACTGTCGGATCTGAATGCCTTGTTTAAAGCCATGTAAGCAGGCTCAGTATAGTTGCGTTGATAAACCGGAGCTCCGCCTCCCAGCACGAGTGATTCTGCAGGGACTTCGGCAAGTTTTTCACCCTGCATATAAAAATGCAATGTATCGCCTTCAATGACTTCACCGATCTGCGTACAATTGAGATCCCACTTTTCAAAAATCCGTTCTACTTCTTCTTCACGTCCTTTCTTCACCACTACCAGCATCCGCTCCTGTGATTCGCTCAGCAGGATTTCCCAGCCTTTCATGTTTGCCTGACGGGTGGGTACTTTATCCAGCCAAATATTCATTCCATGTTTGCCCTTCGCCGACATCTCACTGGTAGAGCAGATAATTCCTGCAGCACCCATATCCTGCATGCCAACAACAGCTCCGGTCTTGATAATCTCCAGCGTTGCTTCGAGTAACAGCTTCTCCATAAACGGATCACCCACCTGCACAGATGGCAGATCTTCGTGTGAATCTTCGTGCAGATCACCGGAAGCAAAAGTGGCGCCATGTATTCCGTCTTTCCCTGTAGAGGATCCAACGATATAAACCGGATTGCCTGCACCATACGAGATCGCAGATACGGTTTCACCTTCTTTCACAATCCCTACGGACATGGCATTCACAAGAATATTGATATTGAAAGAATCGTCGAAGAAGACTTCACCGCCCACTGTCGGTACACCAAATGCATTTCCGTAATCACCAATCCCTTTTACCACACCACGCATCAGCCATTGCGTTTTGGCCAGTTTAGGATTCCCGAAGCGAAGCGAGTTGAGCTGTGCAATTGGACGGGCGCCCATAGTAAAAATATCGCGATTGATACCGCCTACGCCTGTTGCAGCGCCCTGATAGGGTTCAATAGCAGACGGGTGATTGTGCGATTCAATTTTAAATGCGCAGGCCAGTCCGTCGCCGATGGCCACAAGTCCGGCGTTTTCCTCTCCCGCTTTTGCCAGCATATGCGGCCCCTCCTTTGGGAGTGTCTTCAACCAGACAATCGAGTTTTTATAAGAGCAGTGCTCCGACCACATCACAGAGTAAATACTCAGTTCAGTAAAATTGGGCGTACGGCCGAGAATAGATTTTATTTTCTCGAATTCCTCCGGAAGGAGACCGAGCTTGCCCGCAGTTTCGACGGTAGTGAGTGCTTCAGTGGTTGAGGACATAGCAGAAGTATTTACACGGTTTT
>JBIIHN010000244.1:0-3797 GCA_044235745.1 Bacteroidia bacterium | reverse complement strand
GCGAAGTACTTTCAGTCCGGCCACTTCTCCGGCTTCCTTCGTGGCCTGACGTTGTGCATCGTTGAAGTACGCAGGTACTGTGATAACGGCTTCGCTTACTTCGTAGCCCAGATAATCTTCTGCCGTTTTCTTCATTTTCTGAAGAACCATGGCGGAAATTTCCTGTGGTGTGTAAAGCCGGTCGTTGATTTTAACACGGGGAGTATTATTGTCTCCTCGAACTACTTCATAGGGAACTCTGCCTGTTTCATTGCTGACTTTATCAAATGATTCACCCATAAATCGCTTGATAGAGGCGATGGTATGTTTGGGGTTGGTAATCGCCTGTCGTTTTGCAGGGTCACCAACTTTGCGCTCACCGTCTTTAATGAACGCTACGATCGAAGGTGTTGTACGACGCCCTTCGCTGTTTGGAATTACTACAGGCTCATTGCCTTCCATTACTGCAACGCAGGAGTTGGTAGTTCCAAGGTCGATTCCAATTACTTTTTTCATGTTATGTATGTGGTTTCTTTTTTACTTTTTGAATGTTGCCGGAGCTATTCAAGGAGTATGCCATTGCCCTTTTTCTTGAAAAATCAGGCGGTTTGTCTGCTAAAACACGAAAATCACTGACAGGTTGACAGAATGGCAGTGTTTTTCTGCCATTCTTAACAGCTGTAAATGAGAGTAGTTATCTGAAAATGACAGAGGTATATCGACCGTTCAGGATAGAGTCCAGCGTTAGGTCGTTAAAGGAAACATCGTTGACCCGGGTGGTATAGCGGCAGGTGAACAATCCACGACCGTCTGATAGATTAGTAAAGGTGGGGATATAATTCACGACGTTATTGGGCGAATTGATCTGGATGTAATTGTACAGGTCGTCAGTTCCGCAGGTGAATAAATAATCCGCCTTGAAGGAAGATAATATTCGTTTGTAGGCACCCTGAGGAGGTCCGATAACCGCTCCCATGTATCTGAAAATCTCCTCGCCTTTCAGAAAGAAGGTCATGTCTTCGCCGCCATTGACGGAAAGAGAATTGATATTCTTTAGTGTGTAGTCGATAGAACGCTGACGAATGTTCAAAGAAATGGAGTCAATTTCATTGTATTTGATGCGCATGATCAGTCCGAAAACCCGGCCCCATTTCGGGCTGCCAAAGCGTATCTGGTAGGGGTTGATATTGGCCAGATTAACTTTTACGCTGTTGTTGAACGCATTGAATACAATCGGGTAGATGATGCGGGTGTTAGCGGTTACGACTTTCCCCGTTTTTAAGTTATCAAATCGAAGGCGATACAAATTATCCGGATCAAGCGCATTGGTAGTGCTGAGCTTGAATACATAATGACCTTGCTCGGTAAAAAGGCCCTCTTGTTTTGGGAAGTCGGTGGTGGGGAGAAACTGTTCGGACGTGATGACCGCGTTGGACCCGGTTTGAAGCTTTTCCAACGTCAGCTTAATATCATCCTGGGCATAGTAAATGCTGTCAGATTGTTGTCCCATCACCAGCGCATTTCCCTCGCCAAGCCATGCTTTCTGAACCCGTACATAATGCGTGTTGGAGCCAGGATCTATCAGACCATAAATTACAGGAATCTCTTTGTAATCTTCTAATAAATCAATTTCATTGTCGCAGGAGGCAACGGCAAGAAGAAGAGTAAGGGCGGAAACGAAAGACAGCAGATTTTTTAACATAGATGACAAAAATAGAAAATCAGGAAATTCCAACCGGTATGGTGGGTGCTGATATGTTGATTTTTTAGTGAATATGACAGTTAAACTACCCGGAGATGCATTGTTCAAACAGATAGTTTTGGGGAATGATCGATGCGATACTATCCGGGTTTGCCTTAGGTTTGGTATTGGCGATGTTGATTGGTCCTGTTTTTTTTCTGCTGTTAGATACCAGTATAAAAAGGGGATTCAACGTTGCGGTTTGGCTGGCTGTTGGCGTCATGCTGAGTGATGCTTTTTACATTATCATCACGTATTTCAGCAGTTCGGCGATTTCATTTTTAAAGATGTATTCGAGTGAAATAGGTGTTGGGGGAGGTGTTTTACTGATTGTTTTTGGTGTGCTGAATTTCTTGAAGAAACCACACATCTCAGCAACAGCTCTTGATCTTCCCGATGATTCAAACAGCCGGATGGTGGATCTCGTGAAGGGTTTTACAATGAATCTGCTCAATCCTTTTGTGTTGCTGTTTTGGCTCGGTGTGGCCGGTGGACTTTCTGCACGGGAGGTGTGGACAGTCTCGCAAACTTCACTTTTTTATTCGTCCGTTCTAATAACTGTTTTGGCGACTGATCTCCTGAAAGCCTGGCTAGCAGTGCGACTGAAGAGAATACTACGACCCGGACTTTTACTTTGGTTGAATAAGGTTAGTGGAGTCGGTTTAATCCTTTTTGGATTCCGAACCATTTATCTGGTGGTTTTCGGCGAGAAATTATAATGAGGAAAAGCAGGTAATTTCATGTGTAAGAAATCGGACGATCATCACTTGAAGTTATAAACAGGCACAAAAAAGTATCCTTTGGAGGTCAGATAGTTAGCGAAATGCAAGTGAAGAGAATACCGGGTTTACGGGATAAATCGAAAAAAAATTGATGTAAGACTTGACTCGTTTTGATCTGGTTTTTAAGTTTACAACAGGAAAAGGGAAGAGTGTGCGGAGGTTGCTTTTTTAACCACAAAAATTGCAGGGTTCACCCTGTAAATAGCCTTGTTTACTTAAATGCCCGCAAAGTCATGGAACAGTTGACTAACTTGTACATGAAAGTAAGGAGCCTATGAAAGAAGTAATGTTAAAAGACTTACAGCCGGAAGTGAGGAGTTTCCTCGGAAAGTATGTTGATATGAAAACATCTCATACCAGGGTGCTCATGACTACCACTGCTTTTAACATTGAAAATATCGAGGAAAATACTGCCAACGCTATTGTGAACCTTCGCAAAATAAATGACATACGTTTTGTCAATAAATTTCAGGAGGCGGTCAATGAAAAACTTCCTCACGGAGGACTCTATATCGGATTGGTAGAAACACAGGAGCAACGCCGTTACCGTTTACTTCGTAAATATTTACCGGGGCTGGCCCATATCTATTTCCTTTTTGATTTCATCTTCAAGCGCGTATTTCCAAAGCTGCCTTTTTTCAAAAAGATATATTTTTTCGTCACCAACGGACGAAACCGTGTGATGTCGAAAGCTGAAGCATTGGGTCGTCTTGCTTCTTGTGGTTTTCGCATCATTGATGTAAAGGAAATTCAAAATCACACCTATTTCGTGGGACGAAAAGATCGTCAACCGTGTTATGATCTTAATCCTTCCTATGGTCCTTTGTTTGCCATGAACAGGATTGGAAAGGATGGAAAAATTATTAAAGTGTACAAGTTCCGTACTATGTATCCCTATGCTGAATATCTTCAGGAATACATTTACGAGCAAAACAAACTGGCGGCCGGGGGGAAGTTCGCCGAAGATTTCCGCATTACTACCTGGGGGAAATTCATGCGCAGGTTCTGGCTCGATGAATTGCCGATGATCATTAATCTTTTAAAAGGAGACATAAAAATCGTGGGTGTGCGTCCGTTGAGTAAACATTATTTCAGCCTTTATACCAAAGAACTTCAGGAAAAGCGCATTTATTCAAAACCCGGATTACTGCCACCGTTTTATGTTGACATGCCGAATACTCTTGATGAGATTATTGATTCAGAATTACGTTATCTGAAAGCTTACGAAAAGCGTCCTTTTCTCACCGATATCCGTTACTTCTTTTCAATCTGTAGTAATATCGTTTTCCGCAAGG
>JBIIHN010000243.1:0-3808 GCA_044235745.1 Bacteroidia bacterium | reverse complement strand
CTACCGATTTGTATTTGGATCTGTTATTGACCACCGCCTTTTTCTGGTATGCCGAAAAAGCATGGAGTGGTTTGCCGGAAGAGAAGACAAAAGCACTGGGTTGGTTTCTTCCCCGTTATCACCTTGATAAATCAGAGTGGCTGAATGCTGCGCTGCAGCAAAATCCAAAGGGTGAGTTACTCACCAAAGCCGTCTTTCGTCAGTATTATAAATTGCGTTCACAACTGGAAACGTATGATAGTTTGTCGCGTGCCGGAGGCTGGGAAGAAGTATGGCCGAAAGTAAAGACATTGCGGGCAGGCGATACCGATAGTATCGTACCGGCATTGGCAAAGAGCTTGTTTCTGCATGGTGATCTTCCGCGTGCAGATCCTTCCAATGTGGTTTCCGATTCATTGGTCGCGGCCATCAAACGTTTTCAGTTCAGACATGGCATGAAACCCGACGGAGTGGCCGGTCCTGCTTTTTTTCGTGCCTTGAATGTTCCTGTGGAGGAGCGGATCAGTCAGATTCTGCTGAACATGGAACGCAGCCGGTGGATGCCTTCCGATTATCCGGGCCGTTATCTGATTGTGAACATCCCCGATTTTTCATTGTATGGATATGATGATGGCAAGCAGATATGGACCATGAATGTGGTAGTGGGCAAATTATTGCACGAAACCGTGACCTTCAGCGGGAAGATGAAAAACGTCGTTTTCAATCCGTATTGGGTGGTGCCTTCCGGCATTCTTTACAAAGAGGTGATTCCGGGTGTCAGAGAAAACCGTTCATATCTCCGGAAACACAACATGGAAATTGTTGACCGAAAGGGAGAAGTGGTCACTGCCGACAACATCGACTGGTCAAAATATAGCAAGGGTGGATTTCCCTATACGATCCGTCAGGTGCCGGGCAAAAACAATTCGCTGGGGAGAGTGAAGTTTCTTTTTCCGAATAGTTTCAGCATCTACCTGCACGATACTCCTTCACGTTCGCTGTTTCAGGAGGAGAAGAGGGCCTTTAGCCACGGTTGTGTCAGAGTGGATGATCCTGAAAAACTTGCGAATTATGTGTTAGCACCCGAAGGTTGGTCACCCGACTCCGTTCGCAAAGCGCTGAAGCCCGGTAAGGAAAAGTGGGTGTCGTTGAAGAATCCGGTACCCGTATTTATTGTGTATTTTACCGCCTGGGTAGAAGAGGACGGACAATTGCATTTCAGACCGGATGTTTACGGAAGAGATGAGCGCCTGAAAGAAGAGTTGCTGGAGATGGATCGCCGTACTACATCTCCGTAGAGGACGAGCTGATCCACGTAGCGAAGAACAATACAGAAAACGCAAGGCAGAAAATACCCAGCCAGATTAACGCCGGACTTAACGATAAAGTCCAGGCTTCCGGAACGGACAAAGGGTGGAAGAGTAATTGAACCACCACCATCATAAAACCAAGCAGGAGCAAATACTCCAGCGGTTTAAACAGAAATCGTTTAAGGGCCTTCATCATAAGGTATTACGCAGAAAAAATTAAATTGTTGTGTTTTGGTGCTTGTGAGGCATCGCAGTGCTGCAAAATTAAACACATCCGGCACCAATTTTCAGATCGACGGTTGATTTTTTACGAACCGCAGACGATCTTAATCATAAATTTATTAATTTTTGAAGTTCGGGCAACATATCCGTGATCCGGAGTGTCATCCTGTTTAAGATCAGGGCTAACCCCCTTTCATCGAACGCTGCCGATTTGGAACTGGCGCAGAAGTGCCATGCCGGAGATTGCCGGGCGCAGGAAACTCAGACGAAAACATTGGTGAACCGGAACGTCTTTCCATCAAACAGTCCTTTATCACTCAGCTTAAGTTCCGGAATGACCAGCAGCGCCATAAAAGACAAACTCATATAGGGAGCCCGCAAGTTGCTGCCCAGTGTTTTCGCTTTTTTATCAATATCAGCATATGCATGGCCGATGGTTTCACAATCTTTATCACTCATCAATCCCGCAACCGGGAGTCCAATGGTGATTTCTTCTTCTCCATCTACCAGACTTAATCCGCCTTCGTGTTGCATTAAAAGGTTTACCGTTTTTGACATGGATGCATCATCTGCGCCTACTACAATAATATTATGCGAGTCGTGGGCTACACTGCTGGCAATAGCTCCTCTTTCCAATCCGAAGTTTTTAATAAATGCGATAGCCGGCGGCGATTCCTTATAGCGGTTGATCACTGCGATTTTCAAGAGGTCATTTTCTGTATCGGTGATGATCCGGCCGTTTTCTTTTTTGGCGGATACATGTGCTTCCCCCGTGATGAGTTGTCCGTCGTAAACTTCAATCACGCGCAACATGGTTCCTTCGGCCTTAACTGCCAGGTCTTCAGGTGAAATAGACGAAGCAGTGAACTGATTGATGCGCAGATGGGTTTTGGGAGGTAGACTACATTTCCCTTCCTTGTAAACAGAAACGCCATCGATCCAGGTTTCCAGGACTTTGAAGTCGGCAGTGTTGTCAACGATGATAAAATCAGCAGGGTCGCCGGGACGTAATATTCCCTGCCGCATGTTGTAATGTTGTTTCGGATGGATACAGGCGGCGAAGAGTACATCAAAGAGATCGTATCCCAGCGCGATGGCTCGTGTCACATGCCGGTTGATATGCCCGTGCAAAAGCTCGTCGGGATGTTTGTCGTCGCAACAAAACATGCACATCGCAGGATGCATTTTTAACAAGGGATGAAGCGCGTCAAAATTGCGGGCGGCAGATCCTTCACGAATCAGAATTTTCATGCCGTGGTTGATTTTTTCAAGTGCTTCGTCCAGCGTGAAACATTCATGATCCGTTGTAATCCCGGCCTGTATATAGCGGGCTGCATCGTCACCACGCAGGCCGGGTGCATGTCCGTCAACCGGTTTTCCGCAGGCATGGGCATGCGCAATTTTCTGCATCACCTCCGGATCCTTGAACAACACACCGGGATAATTCATCATCTCGCTCAGATAGTAAATATCGTCGCGCTGCAGCAATTGAAGAATGTCATCCGCGCCAATAACCGCTCCGGCGCTTTCGAAGTTTGTGGCCGGTACACAGGAGGGGGCTCCGAAATGAAATTTAAGCCGGGCGTCTTTTGCATTGTTGAGCATGTAGAGAATGCCATCAAGGCCGCATACATTGGCGATTTCATGGGGATCACTGATGGTGGCTACCGTGCCGTGTTTTAAAGCGACTCTGGCAAACTCATACGGTACCAGCATCGAACTTTCAATATGGATATGTGCATCCGTAAAGCCCGGGAGGATGAAGCGGTCTTCATATGCTTCGCTTTCCGTAAATCCGACTACCTTGCCGGCTTCCATCGTAAAAAATCCACCTTTGATTTTTCGTTGTTCGATGTCGATCCATTTTCCACTGATGGTGATGCGCATGGTGTTGAATTGGGGTTTTAAGTTTTTCCGGATATTAATGTCCTCATGAAATTGTTGCCTTTCTGTTTCAGGGGTTATCGTAAAGTGGTCGGCATCGATTCTTCATTTTACTGCAAAGTTAGTTTCCGTTGTTTGAAGGTTGTCAGATAGATCGGTAAATATATTTGATCACCGCGGTATCGAATATCGCAAATTTGATATGATATTTCTGTGTAGCAGAAGAAGTGCATGTTGATTTGTAGTCCGTTGCCGGGATTGTAACCGGCAAAGTTTAGCGCAGTTCAAAACAACGAAGAAAAAGATGGTTAACTATCCGAATCTTTTGAAATTGACTCAATGACACTATTGATTTTATGTTTTAAGTCCGGTAAATCGTATTGTATTATTTCCCACACCAACCTGGAGTCAAT
>JBIIHN010000242.1:0-3809 GCA_044235745.1 Bacteroidia bacterium | reverse complement strand
ACGACGACAATAAACCTACGAGCGGAGCATTCACGCGCTTCATTTTAAACCGACTCTAAAGTAATAAAATAAAGGAAGAATAAATCAAGAAAAAACAAGCATCAGATATCGAACTTATATCCGATTCCTTTAATTGTTTTAATCGAATCATCCCCGAGCTTCTCACGGATCTTTCGGATATGCACATCGATGGTACGATCACCAACAACAATATCACTTCCCCATACCCGGCTGAGAATATCTTCGCGTGTAAAAACCTTTCCGGGTTTAGAAGTCAGCAACGCCAGGAGTTCAAATTCTTTACGCGGAAAATTAATGGGTACATCATCCTTATAAACCAGATAACTCTCCCGGTCGATTCTTAAATTACCAATCTGAATAGTAGGTGCCTGCGGAGGCTGTGTCCCATTTACCCTGCGAAGAAGTGCTTTAATTCTGCTCGTCAGAATTCTTGGTTTGATCGGTTTGGAGATATAATCATCTGCTCCTACGTCAAAACCGGCAATCTGCGAATACTCTTCATTCCGGGCCGTAAGAAATGTTACCAGGGTATGCTGAAGTTCCGGAATTTCACGAATATGACGACAAGCTTCGATACCATCCATTACAGGCATCATAATGTCGAGTATAATCAACTGGGGCCGCTCCTTTTTGGCAACGTCAATCGCCTCTTTACCATTTTTTGCCAGGAAAACCTCGTACCCTTCCTTTTTCAAATTATACTCCATGAACTCCAGAATATCAGGCTCATCATCTACAAGGAGTATTTTAACTGAGTCGTTTGCCATAGCTTATTTTCCGGAGACAAAAATCAATGTACAATATTATGAAATTGTTAACTCAGGATTAAGGCATTTCTATCTTTCCAAATTTTGTATAAAAGGGTCAATCCCAAATAGTAACCTTTGGTTAACAATTCATCCTTTTTCGCCGGTTATCAAAAGGTTTATTTAAGCATAAATCCAGCTCCTTAACATTAACATAAAACTACCATAAACTTTGCTTCTCATTAAGATCTGTTTTTTGTTAAGGAATTTCTAAGTTATGAAAAACAAATTATTAACCACATTAATCGCCTGCCTGTCAGTTATTTGCGCAAATTACGGTCATGCGCAAACCGGAAACATCTCCGGTACATTGACGGACAAAACCACAGGAGAGACTCTTATCGGTGCAACGATCATGATTCCGGGAACCACAATGGGTGCGGTCACTGATCTGGACGGAGGATATCGCATAGAGAAAGTACCTGCCGGGACCTACACGATCAAAATCACTTTTGTAGGATATATTACGGAAGAAATACCGGCTATTTATGTTAAAAACGGCGAAACGACAGTATTCAACTATAAGTTAAGCACTGAAACCAAAACACTAAAAGATGCCGAAGTAATTGCCACCAGAATTACCAATACCGAAAACGCTGTTTTGGCTGAAATGCGCAAAGCCGAACAAATTGTAAATGGTGTTTCGAGCCAGCAAATCAGCAAAACACAAGACAGAAGTGCTTCGGAAGTAATTCGTCGTCTGCCGGGTGTGACGATAATGGAAGACCGATTTGTAGTGATCAGAGGATTAAGTGAACGATATAATGCGGTGCTGCTTAATGATGCGCTCGCGCCCAGTGCGGAAGCAGATAAAAAGGCGTTCTCCTTTGATATTATACCCAGCTCCATGCTTGACAGGGTGATGATTTATAAGACAGGAGCTCCTGAATTACCGGGAGAGTTTGCAGGCGGCGTGGTGAAAGTTTATACCAAAAATGTACCGGATGAAGATTATGTATCCGCAGGAATAACACTTGGAGTGAGAAGCAACACCACTTTTCGAGACTTCAATCGTGCCTCTCTCTCTAAAACTGACTGGCTTGGTATGGACAATGGCA
This sequence comes from Bacteroidia bacterium, assembly GCA_044235745.1. Classification (GTDB taxonomy): domain Bacteria; phylum Bacteroidota; class Bacteroidia; order AKYH767-A; family OLB10; genus JAJTFW01. The sequence goes on along the minus strand of JBIIHN010000242.1, from coordinate 1,924 downwards.
GCCGTGATCTTCCGGCGGCATTTCCATCTAATATATCAGGCTTATCAAACACAGAACAGGTTGAGTTAGCCAAATTGCTTCCCAACACCTGGATTGCCCGGGAGCGATCAGCACCAATAGACCAACGTTACACGATGGGATTTGCCAAGACCTTCTCAGTAGGAAAAGCAAAAATATCGAACATCACCGGAATCAATTACTCGAATACCTATGAAACAAGAGAAGCTGAAAATCTGAACTATAACCAGTTTGACCTTGTAAACCTCATCAGTGATACCATATACAGCTTTAATGATGTAACCAATACCAACCGTGTGACCGCCGTTGTTTTAAGCAACTTCAATGTGATTTTCAACGCAAGACATAAAATTGAATTCCGTAACCTGTACAATCAGAGTGGTTCGAATGGCACCACCATCAGAACCGGTTATAATATAGAAGAAGGAAATGAAGTAAGAAATTATGCATTCCGCTACTTTGAACGAAACATGTATTCGGGACAGCTTTCAGGAACCCATGATTTCAATCAGGAAAACACCAGAATAAACTGGACATTGGGTTATAACAATACCAACACCAACGAACCTGATTACCGAAGAATCAGAACATTCAAAAGTACCGTCGATAATCAACCTGATTTCTACATTCAGGTGAATAGTACCGCTTCGCAGGCAGATGCCGGAAGGTTCTATTCTGAACTAAATGAATCAAGTTATCTGGGTGCGCTTAATGCAGAACAAAACATTAAAAAACTAAGCGAAAGCAGAACGCTCAAACTCAAAGCCGGATTTTATACTGAATCGAAATCAAGGACATTTAATGCCCGCTGGCTGGCATACACAAAATCCAGAGTTGACCGTTTCGACAATGACCTGCTACTGTTACCAATTGACCAGGTATTTAATTCTTCCAACTTCAATGACAGCACAGGCTTTACCATTGACGAAGGAACGAACGGAACAGACCGCTACACAGCAGATAATTTTCTCGCTGCGGCCTACGTGGGAACGACATGGCCGATATCTGACAAAGTCACCGTTTCCGGTGGTGTACGTTTTGAATACAATCGCTTACAGCTGGCCAGCTCCGATAACAATGGAAAACCGTTGAATGTTGACAATCCCATCAGCAGCTTGCTTCCCTCCGTAAATATCAGCTACTCGCTAAACCAGAAGAGTCTGCTCCGCGCTGCCTATGCAAAAACACTGAACAGACCTGAGTTTCGCGAAATAGCTCCTTTCTCCTACTATGACTTTGTATTCAACAATGTTTTATTCGGCAACCCTGAGCTCGAAACACCTGAAATACACAATATAGATTTACGATGGGAAGCTTATCCTGCTGCCGGAGAACTTATCTCAGCGGGAGTGTTCTACAAACAATTCTTCAATCCGATAGAGCAATACTTTAAACCTGGAGCAGGATCAGGCGGAACAAGAAATTTTGAATACAGAAATGCTGTTTCTGCATTCAGCACCGGGGTTGAAATCGAAGTCAGAAAATCGCTGGAACCATTGTTTAAAGTTGGATTCCTCAGCCGACTGGGGATTTCCGCGAATGCGTCCTGGATCTATAGCCGGGTAAATCTGGGTGACGAAGCAGTAGGTCAGGAAAAAGAGCGAATCATGATGGGACAATCGCCGTACGTCATTAATACAGGAATTTACTACAACCAACCGGAAAAGAAGTTACAACTCAACCTTCAATATAATATAATGGGAAAACGACTTTTTGTAGTCGGCACACAAGGCACCCCCGATGTATATGAACTACCAAGAAATGTCATTGACTTCACAGTTACCAAAGGGATCGGAAAGAACATTGAAATTAAAGCCGGAGTTCAGGATATCCTAAATCAGTCGGTAGTATTGAGACAAGACTCCAATGAAGACGGAAAAATAACCGACAATGATGAATTGATCTT
>JBIIHN010000241.1:0-3812 GCA_044235745.1 Bacteroidia bacterium | reverse complement strand
GTAACGGGTTTTTTGCGAAGAAGTCATCTTTCAGAATGGCAATCATCAGATAAATGCCGTGCAACGCTCCCCAGATGACATAGGTCCAGTTGGCTCCATGCCAGATTCCGCTGATTAAAAAGACAATGAACAAATTGAACATCCATCGTTGCTTACTGACCCGGTTTCCGCCAAGCGGAATGTAGAGATAGTCTCTGAACCAGGTACTCAGACTAATATGCCATCGGCTCCAGAATTCTTTAATGCTTCCGGCCACATAGGGAGTCCGGAAGTTTTCCATCAGGTCATATCCCATCACCCTCGCTGCTCCAATGGCCATGTCTGAATAGCCGGAGAAATCACAATAGATCTGCAGCGCGAAGAAATAAGAAGCCAGCAGTAAGGTGAGTCCGGATTTGTTTTCAGGGTCCGAGTAGGCAAGATTGACCAGACCGGCAAAGTTATCGGCAATGACAACCTTTTTAAACAAGCCCCATACCATCAGTCCCATTCCTGATGCAAAACGGTCATAGTCGAAGTACTTCTTTTCATGAAATTGATGCAGGATGTTTTGTGGTCGTTCTATCGGACCGGCCACCAGCTGCGGATAGAACATCACATAAAGTGCATATATACCAAAATGACGCTCTGCTTTCTGACGCCCATAATAAACTTCAAAGGTATAACTCATGGCCTGGAAAGTGTGGAACGATAATCCGATCGGTAAGGCAATGCCGAGGAAACGTAGTGCCGTAGGTTTATCGAATAATACCAGCGCTGCCTCGTTGATATTATCAAGAAAGAAGTTGTAATATTTAAAAACAGCGAGCACTCCGATGTTGGCGACCAGACTCCAGAGCAGATAAAATCGTTTTCGTTTCGGATCGAGGGTGTCTTCCAGATAGATCCCGGCAAAGTAATCAATAACAATGGTGCCGAACAAAATCAGGATATACACCGGAATAAAGTACATGTAAAAGATACAACTCGCCGTCAGCAGGTGGAGCCAGCGGTAACGATGCGGAAGCAAAAAAAACAGGACCGTTACGACCGGGAAGAATATTAAAAATTCGAACGAGTTGAATAGCATGGATTCAGTGCGGGGTGATAACTGCTACGCAGACACATGAAAAAAGTTTGATGGATGTAAACTTTTTTCATGTACTTGCAGGATGACCTGTCAGAGAACTTTTTCCAGTAATTCCTGGTATTGGTAAACTCCCGAAATCCGACCATGATCCAGTTCATAGATGCGGTCGCAGTTCCGGAGCGTTGTAATACGGTGCGCGATGATGAAGATAGTTTTGTTTGCATCAGAAAGCGAGTCAATAGCTTCGCTCACTTCCTGCTCTGTCTGGTTGTCGAGTGCCGATGTTGCTTCGTCGAATATGAGAATTTCCGCATTTCGGTAAAGGGATCGTGCAATGCTGATGCGCTGTCGTTGTCCGCCACTCAGTCGTGACCCTCTTTCTCCGATCATCGTATTCACTCCCATTGGAAGTGACTGAACCAATGTGTCGAGAGATGCTAACCTGATTGCCTGCATGAGTCTTTCTTCATCAGGATGCTCGTCACCAAAAGTGATATTGTCGCGGATGCTTCCGTCAATAAGAAAGATGTCCTGCTTCACATATCCCATCATATTCCGCCAGTTACGGGTATTATCTTCCCGGATGCGAACACCATCTACCCTGATTTCACCTTTTTGTTCTTCATAAAAACGAAGCAGAACATTCATCAACGTGGTTTTTCCGGATCCGGAGGCTCCGACAATTCCGATTTTTTCTCCCTTCCTGATTTTCATGTTGAGGCCTTTCAACATATCTTCCTTTGCATTCGGAAACCGGAAATATAAATCGTGTAATTCGATGCTTTCTTCAAACTTGATTTTCTCCAGATTGGTACTGCCCTTGATTTCATGTGCCAGCTCCGGAAAGATCATCAGGTTCTTCAGCGCAGTCAGATTCTTTCGGATATACATCATAGAACTGATAATACGGTTGAGAGACGGCATAAGTCTGTATGCCGCTGCTGCGAATAAACTCACCATCATAATCGCTGCCTTTTGATTATCGGTGATGAAAATGGCGTAAATAAAGATTAATACTACACCCAATAAAGCGACCAGCTCATTTGCTCTCAGCGGAATCAGGTTCGGGAGATACGATGACATGTTCAGGTCGTGATATCGGCGTTGGATGTTCAGGAAAACATCGCGATAATAAGTTTCCCTGTTGGCCAGTTTTATATCAATATACCCGCCGATGGTTTGTGTCAATGCTCCCATCGATTGAGGCTGTAGTTTGTTCATCTCCTCTCCGATGTTCGTAATCCGGTTTCGCAGTACAGCGTAAATCAACCAGGTGGCAGGACCAATGATTACAGCAATAAAACCGAACAGCTTTATATCATAGATGGCAATACCGGAAATGATTAAGGCTACAATGAAAAATTCGGAGATCAGCATGATAAATGGCATGACGACCCAGGTAACATACGACAACGGGTTGTTCAGTATATGATGGATCATCACGCTGCTCTTCAGCGAACTGAAGCGGTGAAATTCCATGTTAAAATATTTATTGAACTGTTTACGGGTGATGGAGTGTGCAATGTTGGCACTAAACCGGGTTTCGAGATAATTTACGAAAATTCCGAAAACACTTTTTACTACAAAGAATCCAAGCACCCCCAAAATCATAAAAAGCAGGAATGATTTTTCGCTTTGAAAATTCATTCCGGTGTAAATAGCGTTGAGGTATTCATTCGAGTGAATAACCTCCGGTTCTGTTGCCAGTTTTACTAACGGCAGAATAGAGGCCAGGCCAAAAACATCCATCATCGCTGATAAAAATATCAGGATGATCAGAAGCATCATCTTTCTCTTCTGGGTTTCGTCAAGATGCATTCGAAGGCTTTTGATAGCAAGCCCCACCGCATCTTTCGCTCCCGGATCTTCTGCGTAGTCTTCTGTGGTATTTATTATTTCTGTGGAAGTATCTTCCATTTTTTATTTTCTAAAAAGATTAGGCGTAGTAGCCTCCACCGTATCCTGCGGGAATATTTTTCGCATTGACACCGTTTAGGATGAAACTCATGTGTTTTATCTCGTTCTTTTCCGTGATCTGATGAGCTATGTCAACAAAGTCTTTCTTTGAATATCCCGCCTTAAGCACATACATATTCAGGTCCGCATGTTTCATGAATACAAGGGCGTCACTCAATAATCCTACCGGCGGAGTATCAATGATAATATATTCATAATGGGTTTTTAATTCTTCAATCAGTGTTTCCATCATCGGATCCACGATTAATTCGCTAGCATTCGGTGTGCGAGGTCCGGTCAGAATGATCTGCAGATTTTCAATCGGAGTGTCTTTTACAATCTGGTTCAGATTGGATTTACCAACCACATACGATGTGACGCCTACATCGTTTTGCAGGTTAAATGCATTTGCCTGCTTCGGCTTGTGAAGGTCAAGATCTACAAGGATTACCTTCTTTTTTGCTTTCGCCATCGTTGTGGCAATATTCACCGCGCAGAACGTTTTTCCTTCCCCTGCTACGGATGAAGTAATGAGCAATACCTTGCTCTTGACTTTCGGGGCAAAATAGCTGAGATTGGTACGTATAACCCGGAAAGCTTCGGCGGTTTGTGATTGAGGGAATTTATCAACGACCATGTATTCAGCTTCCGCTTCCTTGGTTTTTCCAATTACGCCAATAATGGGCAATGAAGTAATTTCTTTCAGATCATCTTTCGTATTGATGTAATTATAAAATACTCCCTTGATAAAAATGATCAGCATAGATAATGCAAGGCCAATTCCAAT
>JBIIHN010000006.1:0-12259 GCA_044235745.1 Bacteroidia bacterium | reverse complement strand
AACAGCGGGAAAAGGTTATAGGTTGTGAGATATTTTGCCGAGTTCAATAGATCACCAGCTGCCACCCGCTCCGCCGCCGCCGAAACTTCCACCTCCAAAGCCACCAAAGCCACCGCCGGAAGATCCGCCTCCGAATCCTCCACCGCCCCATCCGCCAAAAGTACCACTACCACTGTTGAAATCGCGCCAGGATCCCTTTCGACGTCCGGCAGCAGCATTCAATAATGACCAGGCCACCCAAAATGGTATATTATTCAGCAAGGAATACCTTCTCACAGAAAATATTTTCGCGAGAAATACAAAGAGTAAAACCAATATAATAATCAGAACAGCCGGTACTTTACTTCCACGCTTTGCTTTTTTCCGCGGAGAGTCTTTATACTCTCCCTTCACCGCCTTCATCATGCTTTCCGTTCCGGCTTTTATACCCTCATAGTACAAACCCCGCTTAAAATCCGGTGCAATGTCCGTTTCGATTATACGACGGCAACGCGCATCCGGTAGTGTCGCTTCAAGGCCATAACCGGTCGCAATAAACATCTTCCGATCCTTGATAGCAATCAGCAGTAAGGCCCCGCTGTTTTTCTTTTTATCTCCAATACCCCACTTCTCTCCCAACTCAAAGGCATAATCGCTGATTGGATAACCATCAAGGGTGGAAATCATTACCACTCCAATCTGAACGGAGGTAGAATCGTCGAAAGCAACCAGAACCTCTTCCAGCCGCCGGATGTCATCCGGTGCCAGCGTGCCGCTATAATCATTAACGAGCTTTGGAGGATCGGGTTTAGGAGGAAACTCAACAGCCGCAGGCGCAACCAAGGTGAGGAGATTCAGAATTATCAGCAGAAAAACACTCCTTATCATTTCCCGCCTCCTTTTCCAAATACAATGTCGTTCGGCAACTCATTTTGATCATCCTTACTACGAGGGAAAAAATGTTGCAACTCACGCCCTGCTTCCCGAACTCCATATTCTATCGCGGCGGAGTATTTGCCTTCTTTCAACAACTCAGCCATTTTCTGTTTGATCGAATTCCAGAATGTATCCCCCACTTTCTGATGAATACCGGCATCCCCGATAATCGCAAACTTATGATTGTTAACTGCCAGATAAATCAATACGCCGTTCCGCAACGCGGTTTGGTGCATATTTAACTGAGCGAACACGAAGGCTGCTTTATCCATTACATCATCACGGCAGTCGTCATCAATGTAAACCCGGATCTCACCGGAGGTCAGCATTTCCGCCTCATGAATAGCAGCATGTATCTGCTTTCGTTCCGTTTCAGAAAATAAGTCCGGCGCCTTCATTTTCAGAATTCCACCTTTGGGGCCTTTTCTGCGCCTTTATCTGCTGTAAAAAAAGCTTTGTCTTTGAAACCATACATACCGGCGAGCAACACTTGCGGGAATTTCTTAATATAAGCGTTGTAGTCCTGTACAATATCATTAAAATTCTTACGCTCTACAGTAATTCTGTTTTCTGTTCCTTCCAGTTGTGACTGAAGCTCAAGAAAATTCTGATTCGCCTTTAATTGAGGATATTGTTCAGCTACAACCATTAATCTTCCCAGTGCAGCGCTAAGTTCGCCCTGAGCGGACTGAAACTTCTGGAGGTCGGCTGAATTAAGGTTTTTGGGATCGATTTTTACCTGAGTAGCACTCGCACGGGCTTCAATCACCGCCGTGAGGGTTGTTTTTTCAAACTCTGCTGCCCCCTTTACTGTTGCTACCAGGTTCGGGATAAGATCCAAACGACGTTGGTAAACATTTTCTACCTGCGCCCAGGCATTTTGTACAGCCTGGTCTTTGTCAACCATATTATTATACGTTCCGGCAAAGAAACGATATACGAGGAAGGCAACTACGGCGACGACGCCAAGGACGATGAGGGTCTTTCTCATGTGTTTTTATATTTAGGGTAAAGGTACATTGTTTGACGAATGGGACCGGGCGAAATTTTATAAAAAATATAAGAAGCTCGTCTGAATCCTCTTCAGGCCCATCTGAAGCGAAGGTAATTTATGCTGAACCCTTGCGCCAGAAACTTTTTTTCATAGGTTGTTTGAATAGTTAAGTCGAATGCGGGGGGAGGCTCCTGATACAAATCGCGCGTACAAACTTCCATGATTCCGCTCTCATTACCCAACATCTCCACGGTGTATTCAAAGAGTTGACTGTTGTCGGTTTTGAGATGAAATATTCCACCCCGGCGGGTGATGGCCCGATACTTCTTCAGAAAAGCCGGATTGGTAAGCCTTCGGTTTTCGCGTGAAAGTTGTGGCTGAGGATCAGGGAATGTCACCCATATTTCACTCAATTCACCGGCATCAAAGAATTCATTCAGATATTCAGCCTGTACTCTGAGGAAGGCCGCATTCAGAATGTTTTCTTCATTGATGGTTTTTGCACCACGCCAGATTCGGGCACCTTTTATATCAGCGCCAATAAAATTCTTGTCCGGATTTGATTGCGCGAGATTTACAGTGTATTCTCCCCGGCCGCAGCCCAGCTCTAGCACCAAAGGAAATTCGTTGCCAAAGACTTTTGCCCCCCAACTGCCCTTCATGCCATGATCGGTATGCACCTGCGAATAGGGAAACTGATACACTCGCTTCAGCCCTTTCAGCTCTTCAAATCGTTGTAGTTTTCGCTTTGGCATTTTTCTATTTCGGGATTGCGAAAATAACCGCTTTTAACCTTACGACAAAACGCTATTTTTACAAGATGCAGGGGAAACATATTTTGTATACCGTTCTGAATTGGGGACTGGGACATGCCACCCGAAGTATCCCTGTGATCCGTTCCTTGCTTTCAGCGGGACACCGTGTAACACTTGCAGGCGAAGGAGATTCCTTGTTATTGTTGAATCAGGTATTTCCTGAACTACCTTCACTTACCTTAAAAGGTATCGATGTTCGCTACCCGCTTCACCGGCCGCTGGCAATTTCTATGCTGCTTCAATCACGAACTATCCTCGGAGCTATAAGACATGAACATGCTGCCATTGAAGTAATCGTAAAAGAAATTAAGCCCGATCTGATTATCAGTGACAATCGCTATGGCGCGTATTCGCGTATTGTACCATCCGTTCTGATTTGTCATCAATTGCAGTTGTTGTTACCGCAAGGCTATCGTTGGCTGTCACCTCCGGTACAGTTTTTATACCGACGGTTTCTCAAGCCCTTTCAACATATCTGGGTTCCGGATTTGAAGGGAGAGATCAATATCACCGGTGAACTTTCACATTTTGAGGAAATGAGTGACCTGCCCGTAACTTTCATCGGGCCGCTTTCCCGACTTCCTGAGTTCAACACTGCGGATATCCATGAGCGTTATGATATATTCACCATTATTTCCGGGCCCGAACCGCAACGCTCGGAACTGGAACGGATTCTCTGCGCTCAGCTTTTGGGGCGAGATGAGTCGGTGCTGCTTGTAAAAGGCCAACCCGGAAAAAACGAAGAATATACTGAGGAAAACATCCGCTTTATATCGCACTTATCTCCGGAAGCGATGAAACACCATTTTCTCACTGCCGGAAAAATCATTTCACGGTCAGGACACTCCACGCTCATGGATCTCTGTGCGGTAAAACGTTCAGCTATCTGCATTCCAACTCCCGGTCAAACCGAGCAGGAGTATCTGGCCCGGCTCCATGCGGATGCCGGAAGAGTGATACTGGCAGATCAGAAAAAACCCGATATTACTACTGCATTAATAAGTTATCCTCATTTGAGCCCTTTCAATTTTCCGGTAAACGAAGGTATTGATGCCGCCATTTCCTCTATATTAAATCTGTGATTATCTGCTGAATCCGTCCGCCGTACGGCGGATTTGCTCTCCTCCTTGCCGGATGGTAATTCGTTTTGTTTATGTTTGCAATACTGATGGTTTCCGCTCTCATGCGGAATTAAAAGGGAATGCCGTGAAATCCGGCAACAGTCCCCGCTGCTGTAAACAGAATTTGCCCAAAGCAAACGATCCCATGTACCACTGTCCGTGGATTTGAACCGGACGGGAAGGTCGGGATGGCCTGTGAGTCAGAAGACCTGCCTTCAGTACATCATGAAGCCACCTTCGGGAGAAAGGTTCGTTCATCATCGGCCGTATGACGGTTGATCGTGCAGCACTTCGTGGTGAAACTGGTTTTATAGTTTAACTGCACTCATATGAAAAAATCAACTCAGTTTCTTGCAGCAGCTTGCCTGCTGTTCATCATTACATCCTGCGAAAAAGAAAAGGATGAAACATCCACTCCGGTACCGGATTTGCTGCACGGTGTGTTCATCGTGAATGAAGGCGCCTTCGGTCAAGCCAACGCGTCTGTTTCTTTTGCCTCCTCCGACTCGGCATATTATAATGCCGATTTGTATTCGGACGCCAATGGTTTTCCGGTTGGCGACTTGTTACAATCACTGACCATCCACTTTGGGAAAGGCTATCTCTGTGTAAACAACTCACAAAAAGTTGAGGTTGTATCGATGTCGAACTTCAAAAAAACCGCGACAATCACCGGCATTAATTCACCACGATATATGATCGGTGATCAGAACAACGGGTATATATCAGATTGGGGAACAAACAGCGTCTTTAAAATCAACCTGCTCACCAATACGATTAGCGGCAGTGTGACTTGTGGGAGCGGTCCCGAAGAAATGCTCATCCTGGACAACAAACTCTATGTTTGTAACGGAGGAGGATTTGGAGACGACAGTACAGTGACGGTGATCGACCTGAACACATTCTCAGTAAGTGCCACCATCTCAACAGGTGTAAACCCATCCTCCATACGTGCTGATAAAGATGGCCGGGTATGGATCTTATGTAAAGGCAGTTTAGGCAGCGATTTCACACCTACACCGGATGATGCCGGAGGAAAAATAATTCAACTGGACCCTGCTACTAACACTGTTTTGAAAACGATAGCGCTGAACTGGGATCAGCATCCGATTCGCTTAAACATAAACGGAAATAAAGACCGACTCTATTTCCTGCTTGGCAGCAGTGCGTATACCGGCAGCATTTTCAGCATGTCGATTTCCGATAATTCAATGCCTGGAACACCGGTTGTAAACCGCGAATTTTACTCGCTGGGAGTACATCCTGCCAGCAGCATTCTTTATGCCGGGAAATCTTCGTTTACCTCGAATACACATTATCTGAGATACACGATGAACGGCAGCATTATCGATTCAACGTTAGCCGGAATCGGACCGAACAGCTTCGTGTTTAATTAGCCAATTAGCTAATTTGCTAATGTACAGATGTGATGATGTGATGATATACAAGTGTCAAGATGTTCAAATGTGATGTTAGGCTGATGTGACAGCAACAAACACGCAGAGTCAAACCGGTATCCCTCGAGCTCATAATATTCGAGGGATACCGGTTTATATAGAACACTTGGTTTTTTAATATCCGGATATGACGAAATTGGATTGAATGGTGTAAGTTTCACTGTATAAAGAATCAGATAAAAAAGAAATGACCGCATACGGTCGTGCAAAGAGCACTGCTATAAAATTTTTATTTCTCGTGTAGTGATCCTATCGGTAATAATGGCGCGATTTACTTCACCAACACCAAATCCCCGCTATAAATCCGGTTACTTTTATTATTCGCTCGATCACGAATATAAAAATCAAAACGTCCAATATTGCTCAGTAAAATCAATGCGCTGGTATAATCCATTCTATATCGCACCTCCGCTTCGATTCCTTTGCTGTTGCCGGCCGGCTCAATGTATTGCATTCGTTGATTAAACACTATCTGAACACTATCAAAGTAAACGAGTGTATCACAAGCAGGAGTAATTTCCGTTACCTGGAGCCATAGTTTTTTGGGCCGGTAACTGCTGCCATTTTTCTCCTCATAAAACATATACAGGTTAAAATTATCAGCACCGCACGAATTATCAATTTCATTATCCCGGTAGCCGATATCTCCATCACCATCGGTCAGCGAAAAAACAAAATCGACAGTGGTATCCTGGCCTGCAGCATTTTTATACAACTCAAATCGTTCGAAGGTAATTTCAGGTATGGTGCTGAACTTTTCATCCTCTTTGCAGGACTGAAGCAGTACCATCAATAAACCAACTAAAGCAAGATTTTTCATTCATACAAAGATAAGAAGGTTTGACCGTTTCGCGTCAGTTACCCGTCATTTCGGATGATAAATCAGCGTTGACCGGTAACGGGGATTCAATATATCGGTGGCTATTTCACGTAATTGAACCGCTGACACTGACCTGATTTTTTCATTGATCTCCGACAAAGGCACAATATGTCCAAGGTTCAAGAGGCTTTTAGCCATAGAAAGCAACACACTGAGGCGATTTTCCTGCGCAAGCTGTATTTGTCCGATAAGTTGTTCCTTGTACTGCTTTAGCTGCCTTTCGCTGAACTTCTGATCACAGACCACTGCAAGCTCCTTCTGTAATAGTTTTTCTGTTTTCGCATAATGACCGCTATCGGTCGCAAAATAGATATGAAAGATCCCTGTATCGGTATACGTATGATAACCGGACTCAATGGTATAGGTATAACCATACTTTTCCCGGATATTCAGGTTCAGCCTGCTATTCATACCCGGCCCTCCCAATAGATTATTAAACAACACTAAACCGTATCGCCGCGGATCTTTTAGTGCATACGCAGGACGACCGGTGATATAATGTATCTGTGAAACAGATCGTGGGTGCTCATCTTTCACCTTCTTGTATCCCGCAAAGGGTTGTCGCTTTCGGGCGCCCCCCTTTTTACCGACCGAGTAATACCTTTCTATAACCGGTAACACTTTTTCTGCAGTCAGATTTGTACTTACCGCAAAAACCATTGATGCGGGATCATACATTTTCGAAACATAATCCAGCAGGTCCTTGCGCACAAATGATTTTAAAGAAGATTCCGTTCCAAGAATCGGGTGACCTAAGGTATGGCCCTTGAACAGCTGCCCCTCAAAATCATCAAATATCTGCTCATAGGGCGTATCCTGATACGCCCTGATCTCATCCAGAATCACCTCCTTTTCTTTTTCAATTTCCTTCGCAGGAAAAACAGAATGAAAGGCCACATCAGCAATCAGTTCGGCCGCCCGTTCAAAATAATTACTCATTACGGAGGCATGAAGACACGTTTCTTCCTTGGTTGTATAGGCGTTCAATTCACCTCCCACTACTTCCAGACGATTCAAAATATGGAAGGATTTTCGCTTTTTGGTCCCTTTGAACAAGGAATGTTCAATAAAATGAGCCAGCCCCTCTTTTCCCTTCAATTCATCACGTGTTCCTGCCCTGAGCAGTAGCCCACAATGAGTTACATAGGATTCAGGTTGATAAACATACAATACCCTCAGACCATTTTTCAGGGTATGCACTTCGTATAGCTTCATAAAGCAAACATAATCTGAAAGAAGACACGAAGGAGCGAAGATCAGGCTGAAAAGCAATGGCTAAAAGATATCAGGCTGTTCAACGACCGGGATTAAACAATTCCGGGACTCAATTGTTCCTTTACACTATGACCTTACGTTTACCGATTCTAATACTACTTCTTCTATCCGGCCTGACACCCTACCAGGCCATAAGCCAGGAATGCATTGCTTTGGGCAGAGTGGTAAACATGGCTACCAAGGAACCCGTCCCTTTCGCGGTAGTTGCGCTTAAAGATGCCAGGACGAACTATCCCACGACCGCAGATATAGACGGAAAATATGAAATTAAAGTTCCTAAACCGGGACTTTACAATCTGGAGGCGAAGGCGGTAGGGTATAAAACTTTTTACCAATACGAACTGGAACTGAAACCGGCCCGGCCACTTGAATTGACGATAACTCTTGAACCGGCTAATCAGAACTTAAAGGAAGTCACCGTACGCGCAGAGACCTTCACCCGGAAGGAAGAAAGTCCATTGTCGATGCGCAGCATCGGCGTTGCGGAAATCAAACGCAATCCCGGTGGTAATCGCGACATCTCCAAAGTATTGCAGGCGCTTCCCGGCGTAGCATCTGTGGCCGCTTTCCGGAATGATCTTATCGTAAGAGGTGGCTCACCAAATGAAAACCGGTTTTATCTCGACGGAATTGAAGTTCCCAACATCAACCACTTTGCCACGCAGGGAGCATCGGGTGGTCCGGTGGGTATGCTGAATGTAGATTTCATCAGCGAAGTTGACTTTTATTCCGGAGCCTTCCCTGCCAACCGCGGGAATGCGCTCAGCTCTGTGCTAGAACTTAAGTTTAAGGATGGTCGTACCGACAAAGCAGGCCTGTCCTTTGCGCTTGGCGCCACCGATCTGGCTGCAACTTTCGATGGACCTATTACCCAAAACTCTTCCTTAATTGCGTCATACCGCAGAAGCTATCTTCAATTTCTTTTTGCGGCGATCGGACTTCCCTTCCTACCCACTTACAACGACTTCCAGTTTAAATATAAAATCAAACCGGATGAGAAGCAGGAATTCAACTTTATCGGGCTGGGCGCTTACGATGTTGTAACCCTGAACACCAATGCCAATAAAACGGAAGAGCAAAGGTATATTCTGGGCAACCTACCTGAAAACACCCAATGGAACTATGCCATCGGAGGAAGCTACAAACGATATGTAAATAACGCATACTATCAGGTGGTGATCAGCCGTAATGCCCTCAACAATGGCGCTGTGAAATACACCAACAACGACGATAGCAACGAAGGCAATAAACGACTCGATTACTCGAGTACCGAGACTGAAAATAAATTCAGGTTTGAAAGGACATCCCTCGCCAACAGCTGGAGAACCAACGCAGGCATCAGTCTGGAACAGGCCTTGTACACGAATTCTACCTTTAACAAAATTCCTAACATAGGAACCATCGATTATACCTCCGAAATCAATTTTTTAAAATATGGCATATTTGGCCAGGTCAGCAAGACCTTTACCGGTGCCGGACTCATCCTCTCGCTGGGAGGCCGATTGGATGCTAATACCTTTGGCAACAGGATGGACAATCCGCTTGAACAGTTTTCTCCCCGTTTCTCTATCTCCAAATCCATTAACGAACGTATAACCTTTAATGCAAACACGGGTATATTTTATCAGTTACCTGCTTATACGATTCTCGGCTTCCGTAACAACAACAACGAACTAACGAATACCAATGTCCGTTACATCCGTGCTATTCATTACGTGGCAGGATTTGAATACCAGACCCGGAAGAACTCCCGGATTACGATCGAAGGATTCTATAAAGATTATTCAAATTATCCCTTTGGATTAATCGACTCCATCAGTATAGCAAATCAGGGGAGTGATTTCGGTGTAGTAGGAGATGAACCGGTAGATTCAAGATCGAAAGGAAGATCCTATGGAGTAGAGTTTCTCTTTCAGCAGAAACTGTTTAAAGGATTCTACGGATTACTCTCTTACACCTTTGTGCGCAGTGAATTCACCAATCTCGACAGCAGATATATTCCCTCCAGCTGGGACTATCGTCATATTGCCAGTCTGACTGCCGGAAAAACCTTTAAAAAAAACTGGGAAGCCGGTATCCGTTTCCGCTTCAATAGCGGAAATCCGTTTACACCGATCGATGTTGCAACCTCTTCCCTCATTGCTAACTGGAACTTAAGCGGACAAGGAGTTTTGGACGAAAGCAACGTCAACAGTCAGCGCACAAGCATCTTTCATCAACTGGATATCCGGATCGATAAAAAGTACTACTTTAAAAAATGGGCGTTGGATATTTTTCTTGATATACAGAATTTCTTTAACCAGACTTCTGACCTTGCTCCTTATGTTGACCTGGTACGTGACTCCAATGGTGCTCCGGTTATCGACCCCAACGACTCTTCAAGGTATGTTTTGAAGCAGGTAAGTAACACTACGGGTACGATCATACCCAGCATTGGCATTATCATTGACCTCTGATCAAGGCCAAATAATCACAGGAGAAGAAGTGATAGAATTGCTTTTATGCCCTGCACGATCCACGATGTAATTTGAAAAGATTGCGGACTCCTGAGCCAATGCCGTATCGGAACGGGAAATAGTATTCAATACGACCTGAAGATTCCCTCAATAGCAATCTGACCTCCTGAAAGTGCCAACTGCTGCACCCGATACGAATACTCAATTCCTGTTCTGCATTGGTGAAGAAAATTGACTTCACCAACTATATCGCACTATCCGTATTGATGAGAAAATTTGGCTACATAAAATTGGTGCGATACCTTACATCATAATCCGGGCCGGCACTACAATTCTAGGCAGGGGAAGATCCCACTGATTCAGCAATCCGCTAACCGTTCAGAGCGGTTCATTGAGGACTATTATGCTTCAGTAGTATTCAGGATTACCCGGGACCTCACGAATGTTGAGATCTGTTCTGACGTATTGCCACGTGACCGCTACCATATGACCATTATGATGTCCGGCCGGAACTTGTTTATATCGGAACTTCCGAAACAGCGTACTATAAGGCAGAAGGTTTTGTATCGGCGGTACCAACGGCAGATAAAAAAATTATCGACAGACACTCTTGAAAATTAATACAATCTTAAGCGGCCATTGATGTCGCAATCATCTTGCACTCTATCACTTGTTTTTGATTGAACTCAAGGGTCATTTTTTTATAATTGATCAGATCCACGATCGTTCCAACCAGGCATAAACCACCGGTAAAAAGATAAAGTACACCCATACCAACCTGGCCCAGCATAAATCGTTGCACTCCGGCCACCACCACGAAACCCAATAAGGTACAGATCATGATGGTCTGAGGGTCTTTTCTGCGTCCCTGATAGAGCAACAGAAAGTTTTTCTGCTGAGACTCCGCAAGATCCTTTACAGCCTCCTGAATAAATAACATTTCCTCCGACTCGATGCCGGGAAGTGATAGAAGTAGATTATTGTTCATACGTATGGTTTAGGTTTTTAATGGTTCTGATTGATCGATAGAAAGAGATATTCCTGCCCAACACAAATATCCGATGACTTATGATGAAAAGGGCGGGAATGCCCATGAAATGTGCATTCAAAGACGCCATCCATTGTCCATGGAGCGCAAAGGAGATGGCATGCCCGACGCCACAACCCGGACACCAGGAAAAGCCGAGATGATGCAGCAGGCAAAGGCTAAAGTGATTACCTTCCGGCTGGATAACCGCCAACCAGAGCAACGCTGTTACCCAAAAGATCAATTCATATGGAAAATTCTTCATCTGTTGGGTGAAAGTAAACAGAGTTTATGATATAACAAAGCAAAACGGGAGGTTGGTTACCGCATCTCCCGTTTTTTCGTTTGTAAGAACTTAAATGAAGCTTCAGCTTTTCATCATGGCTGCATAGTGATGATAAAATCTGGAGATCGTCTCTATGCCCTTCAGAAAATTAAAGATTCCATAATGTTCATTCGGGCTATGAATAAGGTCACTATCCAACCCAAACCCCATCAGAACGCTTTTCAGGCCTAACTCCTTTTCAAACAAAGCGACAATCGGTATAGATCCGCCCCCTCTGGTAGGCACAGGTTTTTTACCAAACGTTTCTTCCATCGCTTTGCTCGCGGCCTTATAGGCTACAGAATCGGTCGGAGTAACAACCGGTTCACCACCATGATGAGGCTTTACCACCACCTTAACGGATTTTGGAGCAATGGATGTAAAATAGTCGGCAAACAACTTTGTAATTTTCTCTGACTGTTGATTTGGCACGAGACGCATCGAGAACTTGGCAAACGCCTTAGAAGGCAGCACTGTTTTTGCACCTTCTCCTGTATAACCACCCCAAATTCCATTTACTTCAAACGTTGGTCTGATGCCCGTCCTTTCGAGGGTAGTATAACCGGATTCACCATGAACATCTCCCACTTCCAGATCCCGCTTATATTCATCAAGGTCAAAAGGAGCCATATTCAGCTCTGCGCGTTCAGCCGAAGAAAGCTCCTGCACATCGTCATAAAAGCCGGGAATGGCAATATGATTATTTGCATCTTTCATCCGGGCAATCATCTCACACAAAACAGTAATTGGATTCGCCACCGCACCGCCATACACACCGGAATGGAGATCGCGGTTTGGGCCCGTCACCTCTACTTCCACATAACTCAATCCGCGAAGGCCGACATCAATACTGGGAATATCGTTTGCAATAATTGAGGTATCAGAAATCAGAAACACATCCCCTTTCAGGCGGGATTTATTTTCACGAATCCATGTTCCGAGATTGGCTGAACCCACTTCCTCTTCTCCTTCAATCATAAATCTTACATTGCAA
>JBIIHN010000240.1:0-3827 GCA_044235745.1 Bacteroidia bacterium | reverse complement strand
TGCCAGCTGTATGAAGAGAAGTTACCCATTGATCATCTTACCCGCGAACTGGGAATGGAATTCGGTATTGATCCCACCATCGCTGCGCTGAATGGCGGAGAAGATTATGAGCTCTTGTTTACGATCCCTATCAGTGAATACGAAAAAGTGAAAGACAGAGGTGAAATAACCGTCATCGGTCACATGGCTGAACCGGAAGCCGGCTATCGTTTTGTAGATCGCCAGAACAATGTTCATGAGTTAAAAGCGCAAGGCTGGGATGCCTTCAGATCCTGAACAGAGAAGTTATATGCGTATCGCCATCACGGGATCGAGAGGAATCCCCAACAACTACGGAGGCTTTGAGCAATGCGCCGAAAATCTTGCGGTGCTGCTGGTAGAAGCCGGACATGAAGTAACCGTTTACAACCCCGATTACCACGAGTACAATCAACCGGACTATAACGGTGTCCGCATTGTGAAAATCGGGAATCCGGAAAAGAAAATCGGCACCGCCGGAAACTTTATCTACGATTACGGCTGCATGAAACATGCGCTGAAAGACCAATGCGACATCCTGCTCGTATTGGGCTATACCACGGCTTCTGTCTTCTTTCCATTTCTGCGCAAAGGCAAAAGTATTCTCGTCACGAATATGGACGGGCTGGAATGGAAGCGGGATAAGTGGAATGCCGCTGTGAAGAAACTCGCGAAATGGTTTGAATCGCTTGGCGCAAAATATTCCGATCATCTGGTAAGTGATAACGGGGAGATTCGCAATTATCTGCTGCGTGAATATGGAAAAGACTCCACGTTCATTGCATACGGAGCTGAAATTTTTGATCAGCCGGACGTGAATGTACTTCAGCAGTATGGACTCTCTCCGGGGGAATATGACCTGCTGATTGCCCGTTTGGAGAAAGAAAATAACATCGAAACCATTCTCGATGGTATTGTATTATCAGGTGTTAAAAAGCCATTCCTGGTCATCGGCAAACATCAAACACCATACGGAGAGTATCTGAAGAATAAATACAAAGCTCATCCTGCCATCCGGTTTATGGGAGGCATCTACAACCTGAATCACCTGAATAATATCCGCTGGTTTGGTCGCTACTATTTCCATGGCCACTCTGTAGGTGGAACCAATCCGAGTCTGTTGGAGGCGATGGCATCCGGTGCTTATATCATTTCACACAACAACCTGTTCAACCGGGATGTACTGGGTGATGATGCGTTTTACTTCGGGAGTCCGCAAGAGGTAGCTACGCTGCTATCCAACACCACACTGCTGGAGGAGAAAAGAAAAGAATTTATAGCTGTACAGATGGAAAAAATCCGTCATCAATACAACTGGAAAAAAATTGCAGGAGAATACGAATCCTTGTTCGTACGTCTGCTGAATCAGCGAAAATAACGATCAGCTATCCGCTGCTTTAGTTAAAAAGGAAATGGCTGTCTTCGCGACAGCCATTTCCTTTTTACTGATAGTTTACTTACAATTGCCAGGTTTTGCTCTTTCTGAGTCCACAGCAAAACTCCGCTTACAACTCCTAATAAACAGCACTTGGCACCATGTTGTAAGCTACCATTTTATCGTTCACTCCATTTGCTTTCAAGGCCCATAAAATCTTCCAAATGATAAATCGAGTCTGCGTAGGCAAATAATACAGTTCTGTCGTCCACAATAGTGTATTTTTTTCTCTTTTCCACTGGTAATTTTTGTATTTCAGGAAAGTACTTGAGCGGAACAATAATAATACGACCATCTTCAAGCTTTAAAGAAATTTTACCAGCAATGTCGAAACTTAATTTCTCTATGCAAATTTTTCTTTCTTTGAGTGTCATTGCCATTTATATTAATTTTAACGTTGTAATCCTCTTTCCGGTTTTAACTTTATTAAAAGAGTCAATTAATTTTGTTTGATTCTTTTTAATCAAGTCGATTGCCAGATTTAGTTCTTTATCAGTAAGTGTTCCTTTTCCGGCAACCTTTAGCGTCTCCAGCCAAATTTTCGCAGAACGCTGTCTATTCCCCTTCTCTTTTACAACATGCAAATGAGGAGGCTCGTTTTGAGCATCGAATGCAAAGATAAAAAAGGTCAAAAATTTATAAATAGCAATTTTAGGCATAGCTATATTCATTCATTTTACTTAAATAATTCAAGTTTCATGAATAGTTTCTAACGACACCCAACAATCAATAATTCGCTACAGCATAGTTCACGGCTGCTCCCGCGTTCAGATTACCATAACCTTTCGTGCTGTTCTTCGTTGGATAAAACTGCGACGTGTTGGTCAGGCAGGTCTGCACCTGGGTACGTGTTAAATTGGGCCGTGCACTCCATACCAATGCCGCGATGCCTGCCGCGGTAGCTGTTGCACAAGAGCTGCCACCGATATACGCTCCTGTATTTCCGCTTGGTGCAAGAGAGATAGAATTACGGTTGCTGCCGGCATTCCGTTCCATACAAATGGTATAAAGTACTTTGCTGCCGTCGTGGCAAGAGGAGCACTTACTGCCACTCTCCTTCACCCCCGTTACTGCAATACAAGAAGAATAAGCAGCAGGATAAATCACCCCGTACCAGCTGGTCCAGCTGAAAGAAGTCCCGGCTGCGGCAAAGATGAGTTTACCCAGATTAAATGCATAATCAGCTCCATCTTTCAACACCGAGCTGGCAAACGGGTTACCCATGCTCAGCGAAATAATACGGACATCACTGCGGTTCCCCATCTGAATAAAGGCATTCTTGGTCGCTGTCTTTTCAGAAGAAGCATCCAGCACCACATCATCGGCCGCACGGATAAAATGCAGGTTACTTTTATAGGCCACACCTACCGGCGCACCCAGATTATTACGACCGCCAACAGCCTGACCGCTCATAGCAGTACCATGCGAACAGGATGTATAGGCACTGGATCCCAGGGTATAACCGGTAGAAATACTGCGGCCTACATTGGAATCGCCATTGTTGAACTGCGCACCCAGCAACGGTTGTGCAGAGCTGATGCCCGCATCAATCACACCCACCGTGATGCCTTGTCCCTGTGAAACATTCCAGGCAGCGGGCACATTGGCATTATTGAAGTTCCAGGGCAGGATACCGCCGGGGCTGATGGTCGTATAATCGGTACTCACCAGTGAAGTAGTACTCGCGCTGCAGCCGGAAGAAGAACGGTTCGGGTCATTGGGCCAGTAGTCCATCGGCTCGATGTAACGGATGTTCTGCAGGTTCGCAAGCCGCGTGAGTACATTTTTATCGGTAAGGCGCACCGTTAGAATCGGCAGAACCTGATCATCTTCCACCAGGATATCCGACCATTTTACCGGTGTGGAAGCCGTCTTGTTCAGCTCGGTAACGATGAGGTCGATCAGCGCATCATGCACCGCCTTATACGCACCGCTTTTCACGTTGATCTTATGAATCTTCTGACTGATATCTCCTTCTGACACCGGTTTATAGCCGATAGAAAGGGTATGATCGCTGTGTTCAAGCGCGCTCCAGATCGTTTTCAGATCGACCATGGTCCACTGAAAATCGTTATTCGCTTCCAGTGTATGAATCATGATCTGATCCAGCTTCTGTTTATCATACACGGGACCGGAAGGAACGGGCAGCAAGGTGGTTTTCTCCTGCAACACAGGACCCTGCTGATCATTCCCTTCCTCCTGCTTGGAACAAGATGCCAGCAGCAGGAATCCCGCCGCTGATAAGAGCAATAGAATTTTTTTCATAGGTTATTGGTTTGAATGATGAAATATAGTGATTTTTTTATTTGTCCCGCAAAACACGGCAAAAAGAAATGCACGAAGCGAAGGATAAACGTTTACAGTCGTATAAAAA
>JBIIHN010000005.1:0-12313 GCA_044235745.1 Bacteroidia bacterium | reverse complement strand
CGGAGCAATACATGCATTATCGATCACTTCGCTTCTTTTCATCCTGCACGTTACAGTACTATCTACGATAATGGTTCGTACGATATCTCCCACATCTGCTGTTTCTCCTCCGGTGGTATAGATGTTAATTCCATGTGAACGCAGTTCTTCTACCAGCTCTTCTGTTCCATTGATGATAGCGGCGATAACTTCGCCGGGAATAAGACGTTTATTACGTCCAATGGTAGAGGAAAGAAGGATTCGATCCGTTGCTCCTACACAAAGCAGATCATCGAGGTTCATCACCAAAGCATCCTGGGCGATACCTTTCCAAACGTTCAGGTCGCCGGTTTCGCGCCAATAGGCATATGCGAGACTACTTTTAGTACCTGCTCCATCTGCATGCATGATACAACACCATTGATCATCGGCTGCGAGATAGTCGGGGACGATTTTACAGAATGCTTTCGGGAACAGGCCTTTGTCGACCGACTTTATAGCGGCATGTACTTCGTCCTTCGTAGCTGAAACTCCTCGTTGCTGGTAGCGATCAGATGTATTCATGGCTCTGCAAAGATACACGAAGGGCGGCCTTTTGGGCCGCCCTTTCGTGACATTATGGTGTTTTTAGTTTTTCGGAACATAGGTAGTACCGGTTACTTCAAACTCGGTACGACGGTTATACTGGTGCGCTTTCTCTCTCAGCTCTCTAGACTCCAGTTTGTCGATGAACTCCTTGGTGAGGACATCACCACGCTTGAAGGGCAGATATTCTTCATCATTTTCAACCGCTTTTGGTGTGGTTTCGCCTTTTCCTTCAAAGGTCAGACGGTCAGCCGGAATACCTTTAGCGATCAGATAATCCATTACACTCTTCGCACGACGCTCAGAAAGTTTCATGTTATAATTATCATCTGCACGGTAATCGGTGTGAGAGGTCAATTTGATAGTAATTGTCGGGTTTTCGTTCAGCACCGTGATCAAACCATCCAGCGCTTTCTTGGACTCAGGACGAAGGGTTGACTTGTCGAGATCGTAGAAGATTTCAGGAACAGTAATCGGCTTGGCTGTACTCTTTAACGGGAAATCGAAATCCTTGATGAAATCCTGATCTTCCTCCAATCCAACTGTAGACAATTCATGGAATTTTGTGAGATACCCTGTGAAGGAAGCGGAAAGCTTATATTTCACATTGGGCTTCAATTCATAGCGATACATTCCATCAGCACCGGTTTGAACGCTCAAAGAGGTACCATCAGAACCGAAGAGTTCCACGGTTGCACCCTGAAGATTTTCTTTCGTATCAGTATCATACACACGTCCACCCACCGCGAGTTTCACAGGAGGAACGAGGAAGGAGTATATATCATCCATTCCTTTACCGCCATCACGGTTAGAAGTGAAATATCCGGTTGTTTCAGTATTCCAAACCAGTCCGAAATCATCACCGGAGGAGTTCATCGGTGACTTCAGGTTCGTTGCCTCAGCCCAAACACCACCTTCATTTATTGACCACATCATATCGAGTCCACCAAGACCCGGCTTGCCATTTGAAGAAAAATACAAACGGCCGTTTTTACCCATAGTCGGGAACATTTCATCAGCGTCCGTATTCACACCTGAACCAAGATTTACAGGAGCACCCCAGGAAGCACCATCATAGTTGGAGACCCAAATATCTTTCCCTCCCAAACCGCCGGGCATATCAGAAGAGAAGTACATTTGCTTACCATCCGCTGAGAGGCAGGGATGACCACAGGTATAGGTATCTGAATTAAAGGGCAGTGCAACCGGATCACCCCATTTGCCATCGGCCATGGTGGTCATCATGATTTTACACTGGGTATTTTTATCTCTGCTGTTGGGGCAGGTAGTAAAGTACATCACCTTACCAGAAGCATCGAAGCAAGCGGCACCGTCTGAATACTCAGTATTAGCAGGTCCGGGGAATGCAGTAGGCGTACTCCATTTCGCATTATTATCCTGAGCAGTCTGGAAGAGGTCGAAAAACTTCTCACCATACCAGCCATCGTTCTTGCTGCCGGAAGCTTCTTCGCGTGAAGAAGAAAATACGAGCGAATTCTTCACTGCCGGATTTTCACAAACAGCGAATTCATAATATTTAGTATTAATGGCGGCCAGGTTGTCGATACGGTGACGCGTAGGCTTATCTTTCCATGCCTGCGCCTGCTCAGTACTCTTAATGGCATCGCCCGCTTTCGCATCGCCGGGGTTTTTCTCTTTATAAAGATTGTAAGCCGCAATCGCTTCCGCGTACTTACCATTGGCTTTTAAAGCATCCGCATGACGCAGATAGGCCTGAGGGTCTTTACTCTTGGCCTTTACCGCTTTACCATACCAATCTTCCGCTTCCACGTTGTTTCCCATGGAACGCGCACATTCACCGGCATAGAAGGCAGCGCGGCTCTTATCTTCACTTTTCTTAAACTTCGTATAAGCTTTCTTGTAATAGGTTGAAGCAGTATAAAACTCTCCTATTTTGAAAAACTTGTCTGCCTTCTGTGTTTTGCTCTTGGGCGGAGCTTTCGTAGTTTTTTCCTGAGCAAATCCGGTGATCACGGACAGGACAAGGACCAACAGGAGGCTTAAGGCTTTCTTGATCATATGGGCACGTTCGTTAAACAGTTTTCAATGAACGACAAAGGAAACAAATAATTTTTAAAAGGAAAAATGACGCCTGATCTCTAAATTAACTGAGCAGGATGTGCCTTCGAATCAACGCTGACCCAAACTATCGTGTAACAATCAAAATATCAGTGTATTAAGCCAGATGAAACAGACGGAATGATTTTTTTTGACGAAGTAGCAAAATGTGAATGTTAATAACGTTGTCAGAATAAACACCAAGGAAACAGAAAACAATGGTCATCAACAAGGATCGCCCCCCTACCTTCGCAACATGAAACGCAGCACGCTTATTATCCCGATCACACTGATCCTTATCTTCTTAAGTACTAAAATCATCGTTGCACAAAGTGATTACCGGACAGCCATCGGACTTCGGTTGAATGGTGGAGCGGGATTAACGGTCAGACATTTTCTGAAGAATGATTGTAGTCTGGAAGGGATATTATATACACGATGGGGAGGGGTAAATATAACCGGACTATATCAGATCAGTTATCCCGTATTCAATGAGCCCGGGTTCAACTTTTACTTTGGAGGAGGTGGCCATATTGGATTTTGGGACAGATCTGCCACACCATGGTGGAACGATGACAGATACAACGACACGAGGATGGTCATAGGTATTGACGGTCAGTTAGGTCTCGAATACACCTTTCAAAATATACCATTGAACTTATCTCTGGACTGGAAACCGGCAATAAATCTGGTCGGGATAACCAATTTTTGGGGAAGTGATGTAGGTTTATCGGTACGATATGCCATCCGATAAATCACTGAGGATCAAAATAAAGGGCAGACCTGTAAAACATCTATTGTCGCTAAACTATCTTCTGGCATAGACTTGAACATCGTTTCATGTAAACGGGTTATTCCTTCATTGCGCAGTTCGGATAAAATCATGCTGAATAATGGTTTTATATACAATCGGGGATCATCATTTGAAGTTGGAACTCCGGTTTAATCCCTTTTATAGATAGGCTAATAAAGCAATTAAATATGCATAAATAACCCTCAGATAGAAGGGACAACTCATTATCTTGGTTGTCAAAAAAGGTTGATATATTTTTTTGATTTTCAGTATATTGCAGAGTTAAGTGTGTACGCTAATAAAAAAAACAGCTGTTACAAACTGATTTATAGCCAATTAAGAGCACTTACGACAATGCTTAGTGAAATGGAAAATGAAGTCCTTAGTCAAAAAAATCATGCATAGATAATTCATTATAAAAACATTACAAAACAAACGCGAGATCTAGTAACGCGAAATCTAGTAATCGCGTTCGGCATCTGGGGCGGAGTTCGTAGGTTACAGAAGCCGGATTTTACATCTCTATCGTCCGCCTTACATGATCTCTTACCAGCTTTTCCGTCGCCTCACTGAACCCTCCTTCCGGGCCAAATTCCCCCTGCACCCTGCTCACCGGTAATAAATACGGCATCACGGTCACTTTCATGTGGTGAAGAATCGCAGCGAGATGATCCAACCCTCTTAAGTTTCCGGCTCTGCCGCTTGCAATACCAATCAGTGATGCCTTTTTATCCTGAAACGAACGCTTGGGATCCATACTGTCAATCAGCAATTTCAATACTCCGGGTATACTTCCATTGTATTCCGGGAAGATGAAGACAAATTTCTCCGCCGGCAAAAAATATTTCTCCTGTAACAACTCAACTGCTTCAGGCTTTTGTTGCTTTTCATAAATATCCGTTAGCAATATTTCTGCTGGAATTTCATCCAACGACAACAATTCTACAGTAGCTCCACTTTCCAGCAGCATCTGCCGATAAATATTTGCAAACTTTAGTGTGAGACTCTTTTCACGGTTGGTTCCTGATATTAGGGTGATCATAGTGCTTCTAAAACAGATGTTAATACGATTTGTTTTGGGTTGTTTAGGCTGCTGCTCAATGAGCACTTTCTTCACGAACGATTCTTCTTTGTTTTCGAATACAAAGTAGTAAATTCCTGATGGATAGGTACTCAGATCTATTTTTTGTCTGTGAAAATTTTGGCCCTGAAGTATCAACGATCCGGACTCATTCACTATCCGAAAATCCGAAGGCTGTTTCAATTGGTATTTAATCCGAACTACACCTGAAGAGGGCACAGGATATACGTGCACATCGGAATTCCGGGATGATTGTATGTACTATAATTGTCCAGTGCTATGAAACTATTATTGATCCAATCGCATGAATAATACTTTACTGTACGTGATGGCTTACCCGATTGTCCGTGCGCAGGAAACCGGAAGATCTCAAGAGAGGGAAAAATCAGTTTTCAATGTTGGGACCGATTGACAACGACCCTTCCCGTAACCATGTTTTTCCAGGGGATACTACCTGTTGCTAAAACAGCCCTAATCTACCATAATTTTCCGCTCAGTTTAACGTTTTCAACAGAAACGGGAATTATCAACACCACGCCCAAAACAACGCTTTTAAACAGATTTAAATCCGTATCTTTGTTATCCTTAGGTTAAAATTGCACAACTAACTGATAATGAGCGAACAAGTCTTGGAAAAAGAGATTAAGCAAAACGAGTATTCGGCCGATAGCATCCAGGTACTGGAAGGTTTGGAAGCTGTCCGTAAACGCCCTGCGATGTATATCGGCGATATCGGCGTGAAGGGCCTGCACCATCTGGTGTATGAAGTGGTAGATAACTCCATAGATGAAGCCCTGGCCGGCCATTGTAAAAACATCCGCGTTTTCATAAATCCCGATAATAGCATCACGGTTAAAGATGATGGACGGGGTATTCCAACTGACCTCCATCCGAAGGAAAAGAAATCAGCACTGGAAGTAGTAATGACCGTGTTGCATGCCGGTGGTAAGTTCGACAAGGATTCTTATAAGGTTTCCGGTGGTCTGCACGGTGTGGGTGTAAGTTGCGTGAATGCCCTTTCTACTACCTTGATCGCTACCGTTCATCGTAATGGTAAAATCTGGCAGCAGGAATATAGCTGTGGTAAACCTTTGTATGATGTAAAAATCATCGGCGAAACAGATCGTACAGGTACCGAGGTCCATTTTGTACCCGATGGATCTATCTTCATCACTACCGAGTATCATTATGATACACTTGCCACCCGTATGCGGGAGCTGGCTTTCCTAAACAAAGGAATCAACATAGAACTGACAGACCTTCGCGAACTCAATGCGCAGGGAGAGCCTGTAAATAAAAACACATTCTTCAGCGATCGTGGATTGGTGGAGTTTGTAGAGTACCTCGATGCTACACGTGAAAAACTGATTGAAGATGTGATCTACATGGAAGGTGAACGCGCCGGCATCCCGGTGGAAGTTGCCATGTCGTATAACACGTCTTTCAATGAGAATGTTCATAGTTATGTAAATAACATCAACACCCATGAAGGTGGTACACATCTGGCCGGATTCCGCAGAGCTTTAACACGTACACTGAAGAGTTATGCGGAGAAAGAAGGCTTGCTTTCCAAGTTGAAGTTTGATATCAGCGGTGATGATTTCCGAGAGGGACTCACAGCAGTTATCTCTGTTAAAGTAGCAGAACCACAGTTTGAAGGTCAGACGAAAACCAAACTCGGTAATAACGAAGTGATGGGCGCGACTGATCAGGCCGTGGCTGAGATGCTGAATAACTATCTCGAGGAACATCCGCGTGAAGCACGAAATATCGTGAACAAGGTGATACTCGCTGCTACAGCCCGCCATGCCGCACGGAAGGCACGTGAGATGGTGCAGCGTAAAGGCGCCTTCACCGGCACCGGACTCCCCGGCAAGCTGAGCGACTGTGCCGAACGTGATCCTTCCAAATGTGAAATCTTCCTCGTCGAAGGAGATTCAGCGGGTGGAACCGCCAAACAAGGACGCGATCGTGCGTTTCAGGCTATCCTCCCGCTCCGTGGTAAAATCCTGAATGTGGAGAAAGCCATGGATCATAAAATTTTTGATAACGAAGAAATCCGGAATATCTTCACCGGCCTTGGCGTCAGCAAGGGTACGGCAGATGATGAACGCGCGCTGAACATCGATAAACTGCGTTACCATAAAGTGGTAATCATGACGGATGCCGACGTGGACGGAAGTCATATCACTACCTTGATCCTCACCTTCTTCTTCCGCCATATGAAAGAGCTGATAGAGCAAGGTTATGTCTATATTGCTACCCCTCCGCTCTACCTTGTGAAAAAAGGACGTGAAGAGCAATATTGCTGGAATGACGAACAACGTCAGGAAGCGGTTAAACGTCTTGGTGGTGAAAAGGAAAGTTCGGTAACGGTTCAACGTTATAAGGGTCTTGGTGAAATGAATGCTGAACAGCTCTGGGAAACCACGATGCGCCCGGATACCCGCACCCTACGTCAGGTCACCATCGACAGCGCGGCAGAAGCTGACCGTATCTTCTCCATGCTGATGGGAGATGATGTTCCTCCCCGTCGTGAGTTCATTGAGAAAAATGCAAAGTACGCGAAAGTGGATGCGTAATTAACTGATATAAGCTTTGATACAAAAGGATGGCCGAACGACCATCCTTTTGTATTTATACGAGAGATTGAAAATCAATGTTCTTGGGAATATATAAGGGGCTGTCACATGTTAAAAATCATAAAAACATCTTGCATTCCACCCTCTGTTTTTCCTACCTTCGCGGCGCAATAAACAAACTAGTTTTAAAACCCTTAACATAAATGAAAGTAACTGTAGTAGGCGCCGGTAACGTAGGAGCAACCTGCGCTAATGTTATCGCTCACAAAGAGCTCTGCAATGAAGTTGTACTGCTCGATATCAAAGAAGGTACCGCAGAGGGAAAATCGCTGGATATGTGGCAAACGGCCCCTATCAACATGTACGATACCCGTATCAAAGGTGTAACAAATGATTATGCTGCTACAGCCAACTCTGATGTGGTAGTGATTACTTCCGGCTTGCCCCGTAAACCCGGTATGAGCCGTGATGACCTTATCGCTACCAATGCCGGTATTGTGAAGTCTGTTACAGAAAATATTATCAAGTACAGCCCTAATACTATCATTATCGTTGTCAGCAATCCGCTGGATGTAATGACATATTGTTCATACCTGACTTCAGGCTTCGACTCAAAGCGGGTGTTTGGTATGGCCGGCATCCTGGATACAGCACGTTATTGTGCCTTCCTGGCTGAAGCATTGGATACTTCACCCAAGGATATCAAAGCAGTTTTAATGGGTGGCCACGGCGACACCATGGTTCCATTGCCTCGTTATACTACCGTTGCCGGTATTCCTGTAACCGAATTGATTTCTAAGGAAAAACTCGATGCGATCGTTCAGCGCACCAAAGTGGGTGGCGGTGAGCTCGTGAATCTTATGGGCACTTCAGCCTGGTATGCTCCGGGTGCTGCAGCTGCACAAATGGTAGAAGCCATCGTCCGTGACCAGAAACGTATATTCCCGGTTTGTGCGTGGCTCCAGGGTGAATATGGTCAGAAAGATGTTTACCTGGGTGTTCCTGTGAAACTTGGCAAAAATGGTATCGAAGAAATCATTGAGCTTAAGTTAAACACGGAAGAGATGGATTTACTCCACAAGTCTTCCATCGCCGTGAAGGAAGTGATGAATGTACTCGATAAAATGTCGGAAACAGTAAAATAAGGCTTACTGTCATTTATTGAAACCTGCTGAAGCAGGGTATAAAAGAGGCTGTCTTGTATTTAGAGACAGCCTCTTTTTCTATGCGATAAATCTTCCGGGATAAGCATCCGGTAATACACATGACGTTGATTTTCCGAACCACCGGTATCGATTACGGGCAATAAAATCATAAACAGCATCACTCCATTTCGCCGGGAAAATCCGTAAAAAGGCAATCGGGTAAAAAAATCCTCCCACTAATTTAGCGGTCTCGAAAATTGCAGCTGATTTCCGATATACTCTTCCTTTATAAAAAAGGACAACTGACTCAGGCGCGCCCCCCGAAAGCAATTCTTTGGCAAATTCAGAGTGGCCGGCTGCGAAACGGATCGTTTTTTTCTGATCAGCTTTGAGAATCATCTTCACCGTCTGGGAACAAAAGGCACACTCCCCATCATAGACGAGCACAGGAAAAAGAATATCCGGTTTCGTCAGCATCATCATCAACTGTCATTTCGGGCGAACCGCCACACCGTAAGGGTCAACACTCACTTCCGGCTTAAAATCAGGTATACGTTCAAGAGTATTCAGATCAATTGCGGAGAGATAGCCGTTTTTACCTGAACAGGCCGAAGCATGATGGGGAGCAGGACCTCCGATATAATTTCTGTTCGAAATCCAAACCATTCGCTTCCTCGAATCTACGGCAATTCCATGCGGTTGCCAACCTACTTTAATCCGCTTCACTTCCGTTAGGGTGTTCATATCAATTACACTGATTGATCCCCGCATGTCGGGAAAGTAATCATCCTCTGTATTGGTTACAAACAAGAGATTGTCTGATGCACTCATTGCAAACTCAAGAGGGAGTTTACCGACGTTAATCGCCGTGATCAATTGATCGTTTGCTGTTTGATAGACCCTGACTTGTTTTACATTGGAGTCCTGGCAGGTAACAAAATACTTTGAATAGTCGGGACTAAAAATGACTTCATGCGGATTCATCGTATGTGGTGTAAAAAACGGATTACCCAACGGATTCAGATTCACATCATCATAGCCCGGAAGATTATTCACCGGAATCTTCAGTATTCTGCTGGTGAGTTCAGCCGTTACATACAAAGTATCTTCCGTCTTATTTAGTGTGATGCCGTGCAAAGCAGGCACAGGATTACCAATCAGCGGAAACGCACTGGTGGTAAATGAAGTTCCTGCTTCTAAATCTACAAAGGCTACCCGGCCGTTATTATAATCAGGAACGTATACTTTTTTAGAATCTTTTGTAATGGCCATTGTATTCCAACCACCTGCAATGCCATCTCCAATTGGGATATTCTTTACTAACTGATCCGTCTCCGTACTGAAAACCTGAACCACATTAGAATTCAGAAATATGACCAACCAGTATTTCCCATCAGGAGTTACCTTTATATTATGCGGAGCTTCAGCTGGAGAAGCGCCCGGTACTATTCCCACATCTACTACACGCATAGCAACTCTTGCATTGGCATCAAAAACATACACCAGATCGCACCCCTGATTTACAACATAGAATTTATGGCGCAAGGGATCATCTGCGAATTTTATCTTTCCTTCCTTATCCGGAGCACCAGCATCAATCCAGTTGCGTAATGCAGCATATTCTGATGGTGAAAGCGGAGGTCCATCTATTGGCATGGTTGGTTGAACAACCAATCCTAAACTACTGTCAATGTTTGTAAAATAACAAAGGGTGCTGAAGTCTGAGCGAAACGGAATGGTGACAGCTCCATTGTTCGTCCCTTCAAACATCTTATCCCATGAACTAAGATCAAGTCCGGCAGCGGCACCCTTACTTTGAGTATTGTGACATCCGGCAGTTGCACATTTGGTTGTCATGATGCGATCTATTTCAGCCGGATACCCTGACGATACAGGTACAGTCGTGTCAAACTTGTCGTAAGAACACGCCGACAAAAATGACAGGATCGCAAGAATTTGTGATAATCTCATTAGTCGCCTTCAGTTATATAAACACTCAGTGAATCGATACCGGTACTGGCAGAAGTGCTGTAAGGCCTTCCTCCTTTGCACACCCAATTACTGGGATCCAGCAAACTATCGATACCAATCGCATAAATGTAGTAATCTCCGCAGGCAAGACTGTCGATGGTAGCATAGGAAGATGACCAATCGGCTGAAAGTCGATAATCATACTTCGTGGTATCTTCGCCCGGAAATTCCGTTGCTCCGTATTTGATAAAGACCCGGCAACCCGGTATCGGGCGAGTATGATGTATAAATCTGGGGACAAGTGTTAATGCTCCCGATCTTCCTTCGAGACAATTGTCTTTATCTTCTTCTTCTTTGTCCTTGCAGGAGGTAAATGCAATGGTCAATGAGCATACCAGAATCGAGAGCATGAGTTTGGGATGGATCATGTGCGCGGTTATTTAATTTTATTCCTTTATAAACTTCCGATTGAAACGGGAGTCGCCGTTTATTACTGTAACAACATATAAGCCCGAAGGATAAGCCGAAACATCGATTTTCTGATGATTACCTATAAAGGCTCTTTCTTCCATCATCTTGCCGGTTACATCATAAACCTGTAATCGTGTTCTGATCGCCGCTCCTTCTTCAAGACGGATATTCAACACTTCAGCGACCGGATTGGGATAGAGTTCAAAGAAGGGACTGCCGGCATTTTCACCGATTCCGGAAAACAGATAGTTTTGAGAATATAAAACCAATCCTCCGGCAAGACTTCCAACCACGAGATCAAATTTTCCATCTCCATCCACATCATTCATCGCCGGAACTGCTATTATGGGCTCGTAGATATTCTGATACATACTATCGGTCAACGTAAAAGTCCCTGAAAGATTACCATCGATATTGGTGTAATGATAAAGATAACCGCTCATGCTGCCGACCAACAACTCATACCCGTTCCCGTTATCGAATAACAAGGGGGACGAAAAGCCGGCAAATGAATTCGCCTTCATCACATTTACTCCACCGAAATTATGCGTGATAAAACTGAACACCGGCACCGTTGAACTTCCGGTATTTCTATAGTAACTGATCGTACCCAACCTTCTTCCAACTAAAAGATCCAGTTTTCCATCACGGTCTACATCCACCAATTGCGGAACAGCATTATCAGTTACGTTGATGGATTGATAATTTGACTGACTAAGAATAAAGGTGCAAGGATTACCCGGGCCGGCTATGTTCTGAAAATAAATCAAGCCACCATCCGATTCTCCCACCAGCATATCGGGATCACTATCTCCATCAAGGTCCCCGAATGTCAGATAAACACCCAGGAGATTATAAGTTGACAGCGAAGCGAAATCATCAGTTACCAGCGTGTATTCTGCCACCGGTCCGGTTGATGTATTTCTGTAGTATGCAATCTTTGCCTTAGGACTATTGTTATTGTAGTAAAAGTCATTCCCTATTAACAAATCCTTCTTCCCATCCTGGTCAACATCAAAAAACGCAGGATGCGCTCCGGTACCCACTTCAATCATTCCATCTACCAACCAACGATCTGACAAACGGCTGAAAACATTCGTAGTATTATTCGTTGTATTACGATACAACCAAACATTAGAATAATCCTCTCCTGAATTGAAAAAATTAGAAACCAGAAGATCGTTTTTCCCATCATTGGTAACATCGAAGTATTGAGGGCCTGATACATCTTTTACTCTCGCCGGGATATCATAAGAAGGGAAGAGAGTATCTTCCAAACACATAAAAGCCGAGTCTTTTGTTCCACAATTCTCAATATACAGGAGGTTTGAACTTAGTATATCACCATTCAATACATCCTTATCACCATCGCCATCTTTATCAAATACCATCAAGGAAGATCCGGCATGTCGTGAGGGATTTTTCGCAGCAAGTGAATACGGTCCGGAACCCAGATTCCCTTTTTCCATATCAGGTGAAGGCATTCTAAATGGGTCGGCCGGCAGATATGGACAAGTCGGGAATACCGGTGGCAGGATAGCTTCATTGTAGTTATTGGAGAGCACAAAGTATCCCCAGCAAACCGGCACATTATAATACGTTAACACTGAAGGGTTCGCAAATGAAT
>JBIIHN010000239.1:0-3834 GCA_044235745.1 Bacteroidia bacterium | reverse complement strand
AAACTCTGTAGATGAATGATGCGTAACATGCACTGCCCAGAACAAGCGGCTGCTATGATCGATAAGATGTTCGAGGTAAAAAGCAAAATCTTCCAGCAAAAACAACAATACCCAGTAAAGAAACGGATTAGTCAGTGGCTCCACCCACCGGAGTTCATACCCCCAGAAAAGTGCGACAAGATAGATACCCCGAAACAACACATCGACTCCCATGTTCAAGAGTGTCATGTACACATTCATGAGCGTTTCCTTCCCACTGTAATAACGCTTCATCTGCCAGTTACTTAGCAGCATTTCAAATAAGATAATCGCTGTATATAATGGCACTGAAACCTTCAGCACCGATTCTTCCGCAACAGACACCATACTTTATTCTTTCTTATCGTGGCGCGCTCCTTCCCGCACAGAAAATATATGAAACAAAGCAGGAAAGAGGGCATCCATCGTTTCCCCTGCACCGCGGGTAGATCCCGGCAGGGTGATCACCAATGTCTTTCTGATCATACCGGCGATTCCTCTTGACAGCATGGCATAAGGCGTACGTTGTTGACCATAACTACGTGCCGCCTCCATTATTCCGGGGATCTCACGATCAAGCAAAGGACGAATGCTTTCCGGCGTGAGATCGCGGGGTGATAAACCGGTACCACCGGTGATCAACAGTAAGTCGATGTTTTGTGCCGATGCTTCTTCGGCTACTGAACGTATCATAGCAGGATCATCCGGAATAATTTTATATCCCGGCTCCAACACACCAAATCCTTTTAGTTTTTCGATGATTAATTTTCCCGCTTTATCCTCCTTTTTACCGGCTGAAACGGTATCCGAACAAACAAGTACCATGGCGGTCAAACCAGATGGAAAGCGATCAGAAAAATCACTCTTCCCTCCTTTCTTCGTCACCAGACGAATGGTAGAAATCTCAATATTCTTATCAATCGGCTTCAGCATATCGTACATCGTCAGCGCAACCACAGAAGCCGCATGCATCGCTTCCACTTCCACACCGGTGCGGTAAATGGTATGCACTTCTACTTCTATCCTCACCTGCAGCTCTCCGATCTCGTGAGATATATGGCAATACTCCACCGGCAAGGGATGACAATCCGGTATCAGCTCATGCGTTTTCTTGGCGGCGAACAATCCCGCCACACGCGATACTTCAATCACATCTCCCTTTGGCACCTTACGGTCGCGGATAGCCGAAATGGTATCCGGCCCTCCAACTTTAACGAAGGCCTCGGCGACAGCCTTGCGCAGTGTGAAGTTTTTATGCGTAATATTGATCATGCCTGCGCCTTTTGCGGCTCCTTGTACTTCCCTTTACTTTTGCGGATATTAACAGCCACCACTTTATATTCGGGACACATCGCCTCCGAATCGCGTTCACTGCTGGTGATGATATTCAACAGCACCTCCGGAAAATGAAAGGTGGTGCTTAGAACACCCGGCTTCACTTCATCGGTAATTTTTGCTTTTATATCCACTTTCCCTCTTGGTGATTCCACACAAACCATATCTCCCTCCTGAATTAAATGACGGGCCGCATCCTCCGGATGAATCATCAGAACATCTTCGGTCAACAGTTGCACGTTACCGGTTCTCCTTGTCATCGTCCCGGCATTATAATGCTCCAGTTCGCGGTTGGTAGTGATGATATACGGATACTCTTTAGCATGCTGAACCAACTCATTGGTTTCCTTCCACTCAAAATAATGGAACTTGCCTTTGCCGCGCTTGAATGTTTCCGTATGCAGAATTTCCGTATCGGTTCCATCCGGAGCTACCGGCCATTGCTTTCCGTTTTCACCGAGGTTATCCCAAGTTACCCCTGCAAAGAAGGGGACGATGGACGCAATCTCTTTTAACATTTCCGCCGGCTGAAAGCCTTGATGCGGGAATCCCATTCGCTGCATCATCTCAGCGACAATCTGTCCGTCCGGTTTTGTCCCTGGAAGTGGCTCGACCACCGCCTGAACTTTCTGAATCCTTCGTTCACCATTGGTGAAAGTTCCGCTCTTTTCGAGGAAGGAAGATGCCGGCAGAACAACATGTGCGTAATTACAGGTCTCGGTATGAAAAATCTCCTGCACAACCAGCAGGTCGAGTTGTTTCATGGCAGAAATTACCAGATTGGTATTCGGGTCCGTCTGAACAAGATCTTCACCCATCAGCCATAATGCCTTCAGCTGACCGGCGAGGGCCGCATCATACATCTCCGGAATTTTCAGGCCCTTTCCTAACGGTACAGGCACCCCGTAATGTTGCTGATATTTTTTATTGATATCCGGGTCGTAAGAGCTCATATAACCGGCGCCCTGATGTGGCTGACATCCCATATCTGCCGCCCCCTGCACATTATTTTGCCCACGCAGAGGATTTACTCCCACACCACGACGACCAATGTTTCCGGTGATCATCGCCAGATCGGAAATCAGCATTACCGTGTAGGTTCCCTGACTATGTTCAGTTACGCCAAGTCCGTGAAATGACATGGCATTGGGCGCATCAGCATAGGCCAGCGCAGCCTTTCGTACCAGTTCCTTATCCACACCGGTAATTCGGGCATGCTCATCGATATCAATGCTGAGAATATACTTTCGGAAATCCTCATACCCTTCCGTACGTCGCTGAATGAAGTCCTGATCCTCCCGTTGCTCTTTCACGATAAAATGCAACATCATATTCATCAATGCAACATTCGTACCGGGTCGTAACTGAAGATGATAAGTTGCATAGCGGGCCAGTTCAGTTCTGCGGGG
The DNA here is from genome assembly GCA_044235745.1 of Bacteroidia bacterium. Classification (GTDB taxonomy): domain Bacteria; phylum Bacteroidota; class Bacteroidia; order AKYH767-A; family OLB10; genus JAJTFW01. The sequence continues at coordinate 1,072 of JBIIHN010000239.1, read as the reverse complement.
ATCCACAACAATTGTGGTTTTTCCCTTCATCGCAAACTGCTTCATTTTTGCACCGGTTACAGGGTGGGCATCGGTTGGATTTGCACCGATCACCAGAATACAGTCGGTATATTTAAGATCAACAATTGAATTGGTTGCAGCTCCGGTACCAAAAGCTCCCTGCATGCCTAATGCTGTGGGAGAATGACAAACCCTTGCACAGGCATCAATATTATTCGTACCGATCACCGCACGGATAAACTTCTGCATCAGATAATTCTCTTCGTTCGTACAGCGTGCAGAAGAAATGCCGGCGATGGCATCCGGACCATGTGCTGCTTTAATTTCGGTGAGCCGTTGCGCGAGATAATCATATGTTTCATCCCAGGAAGCGGGCTCCAGTACGCCATTTCTCCGGATTAACGGAGTGCGTAAACGATCCGGATGGTTGTAGAATGAAAAAGCAAACCGGCCCTTGAGACAAGTGTGTCCCTGATTTACCGCCGCATCATACGGCGCCTGAATGGACTTCACTTTCCCGTTTACTACGGCCACTTCAAGATTACAGCCCACACCGCAATAGGTACAAACGGTCCGCACTTTTTTATCAGCAACGACCGACTTCGACTCAAACACATCGCTGATCGCAGACGTAGGACAAGCCTGTGCACAGGCACCGCAGCTCACACAATCTGAATCAAAAAAGTTACTGCCGAAACTTTTAACAATATGGCTGTCGAAACCACGACCGGCCATGCTTAGTACCATCTCACCCTGTACTTCATCACACGCGCGAACACAGCGGGCGCAGTTAATACATTTCGAAAAATCAGACGTCATGTACGGATGACTTTTATCCTTTTCGTAATGCAGGTGATTTTTACCTGCAGGGTAACGCACATCGCGGATTCCGACACGTGCAGCAACCGTCTGTAACTCGCAATTATTATTGACCTCACACGTGAGACAATCGAGCGGATGATCGGTTAAAACCAGTTCGATAATATTTTTTCGCAGCTTCTTTATCCGTTCACTATCGGTATAGATATACGAATTCGGTATAACGGGTGTATGACAAGAGGCCTGGGCTTTC
>JBIIHN010000238.1:0-3841 GCA_044235745.1 Bacteroidia bacterium | reverse complement strand
AATGTACAGCTGGCCACCTTTATCAACCCGTTCCTTTACGTTTTATTTATTCTGACTTTGCCGGTAAATCTTCCGAAGCTGGGACTGCTCCCGATCGCCATGCTTTGCGGGCTCACCATTGATATGTTTCAAAACACGCCGGGGATGCACGCTTCCGCCTGCCTGTTCATGGCCTATCTCCGACCGGGATGGTTAAAGATGATTGCACCACGCGACGGTTATGAAAGCGATGCAGAGCCGGGACTCCGTAAGTTTGGTTTTGTATGGTACATCAGTTATGCCTCTGTGATGGTACTGGCTCACCACTTCCTGCTCTTCTTTCTGGAAGTATTCCGGTTCAGTGAATTTTTCGACACCTTGCTACGTATCCTACTCAGCAGCATCTTAACTTTGCTGCTTATTATCATTGCCCAATACCTGACCGTGCGTCCACGATCAACCATGTAAAAAACAGTGAACCTGTTTTCTGCATCAGACATGAGCGCATATTCATATATCAAAATCCAACAACGGTAAAAACACAGGATCGTTCAGCACCATGTACAACCCCGGCTCCGGTCAACGATTTGTGATTCTCGGCATCTTTACTGCCGTTGTACTCATTTTTCTGATCCGCTTGTTTTATGTTCAGGTATTAAACGATCAATACACGGTATCGGCCAACAACAACGTACTGCGTTACATGACTGATTATCCTGCCCGGGGAATGATATATGACCGTAAAGGAAGAATTCTCGCCTACAACCAGGCCGTATATGACCTCATGGTGATACCAAAGCAGGTAGCAGATCTTGACACGGCCGAATTTTGCAGATTACTCGACATAACTCCGGAGAGTTTCAACGAGAAAATGAACAAGGCAAAGTCGTTCTCGAAAGTAAAGGCGAGTATTTTCGAAAAACAGATCAGCGCCGAAACGTTTGCCACTTTTCAGGAAAAACTATACAAGTTTCAAGGCTTTTATGTACAACCCCGAACTTTAAGAAAGTACCCCAACAATACCGCAGCGCATGTGCTCGGATACATCGGCGAAGTAAATGACGCCCTGATTGCCAAAAACCCTTACTATCGTCAGGGAGATTACATCGGCATCAGTGGCATTGAACAGAGTTATGAGAAAGAGCTGCGTGGTCAGCGGGGGGTGCGCATCGTGATGGTAGATGTGTTCAACCGCGAAAAGGGAAGTTATAAAAACGGAATTTATGATACCATTGCCATTGCAGGACAAAATCTTATCTGCACGCTCGATGCCGAACTTCAGGCGTACGGAGAGCAGCTCCTGCAAAACAAGGTAGGATCGTTGGTTGCGATAGAACCAAAGACGGGAGAGATACTCGCGATGATTTCCAGTCCATCGTACGACCCTAATCTGCTGGTAGGAAGAGTACGATCGAAGAACTACGGTGTATTATTAAAAGATCCGCTCAAGCCATTATTCAATCGTGCCATGCAGGCCTATTATCCACCCGGATCAACCTTTAAGCTCACCAATGCGTTGGCCGCATTGGAAGAAGGCATTATCAATCCACAAACAATTTTTCCACATTCATTTGTAGTAGGCAGCAAGAGTGTAAAATGTCACCCCCACCCGCCTATTACCCTAGAAGGAGCTATACAATACAGTTGCAACCCTTATTTCTGCAACACGTTTCGGGCTTTTGTCGACAACAGGAAATACGGCAGTTCAGAAAAAGGATACCGGCTATGGAGAGAATACCAGATGAGTTTTGGAATCGGCAAAAAAATCGGTGTAGATATGCCGCATGAACTGAAGGGACTTATTCCATCCGTTGATTATTACAACAAGATTTACGGCGCAGGGAGATGGAAAGCCTCCACAATTTACTCGCTTGGAATCGGACAGGGCGAGTTAGGCATCAATCCCCTGCAGATGGCGAATATCCTCTGTATTATCGCCAACAAAGGTTACTACTACACACCACACGTCATCAAACAAATCGGCGGCAAGCCGAATACCACACGCAACCTCGCTGAGAAACACCACAGCAAGGTATCACCACAAAATTTTGATATCATTCAGGATGGGATGCAACGGGTAGTAGAAGCAGGCACCGCGCGCATAGCCCGATTTGATACGATCACCATCTGCGGAAAAACAGGAACAGCACAGAATCCCCATGGCAAGGATCATAGTCTGTTTGTAGCATTCGCACCCCGTGAAAATCCGCAAATCGCTATCGCAGTGATGGTAGAAAATGCCGGTTTCGGAGCCACCTGGGCCGCACCGATCGCCAGTCTGATGATGGAAAAATATTTACGCGACTCCATCTCACGACCTGAACTGGAAGAAAAGATGTACAAAGGATACTTACTGCCACTGCTGAACAAAGGTCCTGAGAATGGTGTACTGAAAAGAGATAGCATTGTGACAGAGAAGAAGAAGGGTGGGAAGGGGATACGGGGGGATACGGCTGCAGACGGCTTCATACGGTTACATACGGGAGGGGTGGATAGCAATATGGGAAAGAGTGACAAAGCTGCACGCGCAGCGAAGCCGGTTCTCGCCGATAAATTTAAACCTGGTACGCAAATAACTATTCGATAATCGTGCGGAAGCAGAAAAGCATATTTGAAAACATTGATTGGCTCCTGGTAGTAATGTACCTGGTATTTGTACTGATGGGCTGGATCAATATTTACGCGGCCGTGTATAACGATGAACATAAGAACATATACGATTTAACACAGAGTTATGGACGACAGCTGATGTGGATCGGCACTTCATTACTGATCGGTCTGGCCATTCTGGTGATCGACGGTAAGTTTTACGCCGCCTTCTCCTACCCGATCTATTTTGTCGTGCTCGCCATCCTTCTGGTGGTACTGGTCATAGCCCGGGATGTACAGGGAGCGCGTTCATGGATTGAAATCGGATCTTTCAAGCTGCAGCCTTCAGAGTTTGCCAAATTCGCTACCAACATGGCGTTGGCAAAGTACCTCAGTGCGCTCGGCATCCGAATGGAAGATATGAAAACCAAAATCACTGCCGGACTCATCGTACTCTTTCCCATGGCCATGGTTTTGTTACAGAATGATACAGGATCTGCCCTCGTATTCATCTCTTTCATATTCGTATTGTACCGTGAAGGACTTTCACAAAACGTACTCATCTTCGGCTTCCTCGCAGGGGTATTGTTTATTCTGGCACTGATGGTACCGAACACTATACTGCTGGGTGTAATCGCCGGCGTGGGACTTATTGCCTATCTGTTAATGCGAAAAACTCGCAAAAACCTGTTGGTCATCCTCATCATCACCGTTTTAAGTTCCGGAGTTGTATTCAGTGTAGATTATGCTTTCAATAAAATACTCCAGCAACATCAGCGAGAGCGAATCGAAGTATTATTGGGAAAGCGCTCTGATCCGAAAGGAGCCGGCTACAATGTTAATCAAAGTCTGATTGCCATCGGCAGCGGTGGATTGACTGGAAAAGGATTTCTGCAAGGCACACAAACCAAATACGATTTTGTACCTGAACAAAGCACCGACTTTATCTTCTGTACCGTGGGAGAAGAATGGGGCTTTGTCGGAACATCGGTAGTTATTCTGCTCTTTCTCGGTTTGCTCTATCGGATTATTTTCATAGCAGAACGACAACGATCACAATACACCCGTATTTATGCATATGGAGTCGCCTCGATTATCTTTTTCCACTTGATGATTAATGTAGGCATGGCTATCGGACTTGCACCTGTAATTGGTATTCCTTTGCCATTTTTCAGTTACGGAGGATCGTCACTCTGGGGATTTACCGTATTATTGTTCGTGCTGATTAAACTGGATTCGTACCGGATGTATATTTTGCGGTAAATCAAACGGC
>JBIIHN010000237.1:0-3853 GCA_044235745.1 Bacteroidia bacterium | reverse complement strand
GGGATATCAACGGTCCATCGCTGGTGGTTGACTCTATATCTCCCGTTCGTTGTTTTGGCGGAACGAATGGAGCGGTGAGTGTTTCAGTTTTCGGAGGTACCGCACCGTTATCCTATCTATGGTCTAATGGTTTTACAACACAAGACATCTCCGGTGTTTCTGCCGGCAATTATGCATTGGTGGTAACCGATAGTGCCGGTTGTACCGATACAGTGCCCGCCACCGTGAATCAGCCGCCCGATGTAGTAATTCAGTCCACGGTAACAGATGCAGCCTGCAGTAACCCGAATGGCTCTATCCAGTTAGCTGTAACAGGAGGCGTTCCCGGCTACAATTTCCTATGGTCAAATGGTGCAACAATAAGTCTGGTGCAGAATTTGGCAGCCGGTACATATACCGTGACTGTTACGGATAACAATAACTGTTCAAAACAAGAGGTGGTGATCGTTAATAATATAAATGGACCATCCATTGTTCCGGTTTCAATGATTCCTGTTACCTGCCCTTCAGGTAGTAACGGTCAGTTGAATATAAACGTTATCCAGGGATCACCTCCTTTTAACTATTTGTGGAGTAACAATGCTACCAGCCAGAATATATCAGGAGTAACAGCAGGTATCTACACCGTCACGGTAACGGATGCCAACAATTGTGTCAGCATTCTTTCTGATACAGTGACAGAACCGGCCCGAATTGTAATGTCAGCCGCCATTACCAATGCGAGTTGTAATGTTGCCAATGGAATTATCGTGTTGCAATCAACAGGGGGCACTGCAGGATATACGTACTTATGGTCGAATGGCGTGAACTCATCGACCGTCACCGGATTGGCTGCCGGAACGTACTCGGTAACTGTTACGGATGCTGCCGGATGCACCGAGGATACTTTATTTAGCATAACGAATTCAGGCTTACCGGTCATTACGCTCGATCAGATTGACAGTGTTTCGTGTTTTGGATTGGCTGATGGAGCAATTAATCTGACTGTGACCGGTGGTGTGGTACCTTACGTATTTACATGGACGAATACGCCTCAAACAACGGAGGATATAAATGGATTGGTGGCCGGTGCTTATTCTGTCATCGTTACTGATGATGAAGGTTGTACCAGCACTCAGCTCTATACCGTTGCACAGCCAACTGAAATTCAATACTCGTTTCCGTTAATTCAGAATGCAGCCTGCGGTCAGTCAAATGGATTGGTGGTCGTACAGGCGACGGGAGGTATTCCCGGATATACCTATCAGTGGTCGAATGGCGTGACGAACGATACCATTTCTTCATTGGCAGCAGGCAGTTATCAGGTAACCATTACGGATGCGAAGGGTTGTACGCAAACAGGGATAGCCAATATCAGTAACCTCAACGGACCCACTATCGTGGATGTTGATTCATCCGGCGTGACCTGCTATGGTGGTAACGATGGATTCATCACCATCACCGCCACGGGAGTATCGCTTCCGCTCTCTTATTCATGGAATGGGTTGCCATTCACAACGCCTTCCATCACAGGACTCACAGCCGCTTCGTACACAATCACCGTAGCGGATAATGCCGGTTGCTTGTTAGTCCGGACAATCGTGATTCAGCAACCGGATTCCTTTACATTGAACACGGTAATTCCGCAGAATAATCCGCCATTTAACATCAGCTGCAACGGCTTGTCGGATGGTGTGTTGAATCTTAGTGTAATTGGGGCCAATCCGCCTTATTCTTTTGTCTGGAGTAATGGTGCCATTACACAAAATCTGCTGAACATTCCCGCCAGTGTTTATACCGTATTGATTACGGACAGTAAAGGCTGCACCACTGCCCGTTCATTTACCTTGACTGAACCGCCCGTGTTGGTTGCAAACGCGGGAACTGATCTGATCATCTGCGGAGAAAACTCCATTACACTGGATGCGGATACACCGGCTATCGGAATTGGTTTCTGGCAGGTGGTAAGTTCTGATGGAGTGATTGTGTTTTCAGATGCATCAGCACCGGTGAGTCAGATTTCAGGAATGGGAGAGGGAGAAAACATCCTGCAATGGGTAATTAGTGATGGAATTTGCAGCGATACGGATCTTGTCGTCATTACAAAAGCTTCGGCGATTGAAGCCATTGCGGGAAATAACCGAAGGATATGCGGAACGGAGGTAACCTTGAATGCAACACGACCTGAGTTCGGCTATGGATATTGGACTGCACTGAATCCGGTCGTAAGCCTGGAGGATAGCTCTAAAGCTTTTTCAATTGCCTATGGTCTTGATTATGGAAACAATCAGTTTATCTGGACTGTGGTAAACGGCACCTGCCGTGATTCCGCCCTGGTAACGATCTTCAGAAAAGATACCTTGGATTGTCTGGATAAAATAAAATTACCCACCGCCTTTTCTCCGAACTTCGATGGCTTTAACGATTTCCTGGTGGTGAAAGGTCTCGAAGATTACCCTGATAACAGCATCGAATTATATAACCGATGGGGACAATTAGTGTATTCGAAGGAGAATTATATTAATGATTGGTATGGATTGGATCCGGAAGGTATTCCACTCCCTGATGGAACTTATTTTCTGATCTTAAAAGTCAGATTTATTAATAAGGTGTTTAACACTTATATCGATATGCGGCGATGAGAAAACACTACGCAATATTCTGGTTTTGTCTTTGCCTGTGTGGCTATACTGCTATGGGTCAGCAAACACCTTTGATGAGCCACTACATGTTCAATGGGCTTTTGCTGAATCCTGCTTATGCCGGCAGTAAGGAATATGTATCTACGACCATGCTGTATCGTAAGCAATGGGCGGGAATTGAGGGCGCACCTGTAACATACAATGGTTCTGTTCATGGATTACTCAAGAAGAAAAAACTCGGATTGGGAGCCTTGATGCAACAGGATAAAATTGGTGTGACAAGGCAAACGGATTTTTATGGTGTGCTGGCTTATCACATGCCGATGGGGCAGGGCAAACTCTCTCTCGGTTTGCAAGGGGGCGTAAGTAACTTCAGCTCCAATGTGGTTGAACTGACTTACTGGGATCCGGGAGATAAGGTTTTTGCATACAATACCTTCAGTAATTTATTGCCGAATGCCGGTTTCGGCGCGTACTATTACCGTGAATTGTTCTACGCAGGTGTTTCTGCGCCATTTCTGATCAGCTACGATCCGAATGAATCTTCAAGCATTGAACCCGACGTTCCGGTTCACCGGCAGGTACGCAGGTATTTTATTACTGCAGGTGGTGTTATTGAAACTGAGAAAGAGCTGAAGTTTAAACCATCGTTCATCGTGCGTTATGAAGCGAATGCTAAGTTGCAGTATGACTTAAACCTGAATATGCTCATTAACGATATTTTCTGGATCGGGGCTTCTTACCGTTCGGATGAATCCGTGGTTGCATTGTTTGAATACCAGATCAGCAAAAAGCTGCGAGTGGGGTATTCATATGATTATACACTTGGCGCTCTTGGAAATTACAGTACCGGATCACACGAGTTTATGATCGGTTACGACTTTGGTTTCCCCGTTACAAAAATGAAATCACCACGCTACTTCTGATGAGAGCATTAGGAAATATCCGGGTTTTATTCGCAGCAATATTGTTGTTGTTCAGTTCCTGCGTTAGTGTGCATTTACGTACAGCCAACGACTACTATGCCCAGTATGCTTATGCATCCGCCGCTGATGAATACGAGTATGTTTTGGCGAGGAAAACAGATCGTGAAGCCGTGTTCAATATAGCAGACTGTTACCGGCAGATGGGCCACCATGTGAAAGCAGAGTATTGGTATAAAAAAGCCATTAAGCTAAATGATGATGAACCTAAATGGCTGTTTTACCTCGCGGAAGCGCAGATGAAAAACG
>JBIIHN010000236.1:0-3861 GCA_044235745.1 Bacteroidia bacterium | reverse complement strand
GCTTTGGTGCATCATGTCGTATAGTACATCAAAAACATCTTCTGCGGAGGGTTTAGAGTAGTAATCTCCGTCTGAGCCATATGCCGGTCGATGTTCTTTCGCTGATAATGTGCGCGGTTCAGCGTCAAGATGTCGGAATCCTCCTTGTATCTCCAGAACCTGTTGAAGCATATACGCAGTGGCACCGCCCGGTACGTCTTCGTCTAAAAATAATATTCTGTTGGTTTTGGAAAGTGATTTAGTTATCGTGTGATCAAGATCGAAGGGAAGCAGGCTTTGTACATCGATAAGTTCTACGCTTATACCGGTTTCTGTAAGCGCACGTATGGCTTCTTCTGCGACCCGGATACAGGATCCGTAAGTGACCAATGTAACATCCGTTCCGTTTTGCAGCACTTCAGCCTGACCAAGCGGCAAACGGAAGGTTTCGAGGTTCGCCGGAAGTTTTTCCTTGATACGATAACCATTCAATGGCTCGATAACCAGTGCCGGTTCGTCGCTTTCAAGTAATGTGTTGTAGAATCCGGCAGCCTGAGTCATGTTTCGGGGGACAAGCACATACATGCCCCGCAACGCACCTAATATGAATTGAAGCGGCGATCCGGAGTGCCAAACGCCCTCCAGCCGGTGCCCTCTCGTGCTGATAATAAGCGGTGCTTTTTGTCCGCCCTTGGTGCGGTATTGTAAACAGGCTAAGTCATCGGTCATCACCTGAATGGCATATGCCAGATAATCGAGGTATTGTATTTCGGCAATCGGACGCATGCCACGCAATGCTAATCCAATTCCCTGACCGATAATGGTCGCTTCCCGAATGCCTGTGTCGAACACACGTTGCTCGCCGTATTTGGCCTGCAACCCTGCATATGTCTGATTGACGCCTCCTATATTACCTACATCCTCTCCGAAAATCACCACCTCCGGTCTTTTGCCCAGTTGCAGATCCCAATGTGCCTGCAATACTTCACGGCCGTCCAGCAGAGGTGAGTCAGTCGTGTATTTTGCGGCTTCTCTTCCAATATTTTTGACACTCCATTTGCTTTCACTGTATTGACAGGAGTCATAACGTTCATAGTTCAGTCGGTCGAAATTTTGCAACCATTGAATCAGACGGTCGCGCTCACTGCTTTCTTCTTGGCGAACATATCGTAATGCTTTTTTGATGGCAATACTGATGTCTTTTCTTTCCGGTTCAGTGATTTCACGAAGGCGGGTGGCGATGAGTTCAATGAAAATTTTATTCGGGCTGGAGTTGGCCAATGCATCAATCAGGGATGCTGCTTGATGTATTTCAGTTTTTATAGCGCTGAGATGCGCATCCCAGGCAGCCTTACGGGCATCGTTCGCCGATTTTTTCGCATCTTTTTCGATCTGGTCAAGTTCTTCTGCAGTGGCGATAGCACTGTTGATAATCCACTTTCTGAACTGATGTATGCAATCAAACTCTTCTTCCCATGCTAATCTTTCCTTGCTCTTATACCGTTCATGTGAACCACTGGTACTATGGCCTTGCGGCTGGGTTACTTCCTGTATATGAAATAACACCGGTACATGTTGTTCCCGGCAAATAGCAATTCCCTTTTCATAGGTCTCTACGAGTGACGGGTAGTCCCACGCTTTTGCAGTGAGAATAACAAACCCCGCCTTTTCATCTGTTCGCTCAAAGCCTTTCAAAACTTCTGAAATGCTCTGCTTGGTTGTTTGATACTTTGCAGGTACGCTGATACCGTAACCATCATCCCAAACACTGATTGCCATTGGTACCTGCATAACCCCTGCTGCATTGATCGTTTCAAAGAACAATCCTTCTGAGGTAGAGGCATCGCCGATTGTACCAAAGGCCACTTCATTCCCATCTGCCGTAAATCCGCTCATGCGAGATGCCAGTTCCGGTAAAGAACGGTATAGTTTTGAAGCCAGTGCCAATCCAAGCAGACGAGGCATTTGACCGGCTGTGGGAGAGATATCAGCTGAGGAATTTTTAGATTCCGTAAGATTTTTCCAGCTGCCGTCAGGGTTAAGTAATCGGGTTGCATAGTGCCCGTTCATGCAACGTCCGGCTGAACTCGGATCTGCGTTCACATCGGCATGGGCGTATAATTGCGCAAAAAATTCCTGTATGGTAAGAAGGTCACTGGCAAACATAAAGGTTTGATCCCTGTAATAACCTGAGCGAAAATCACCATTCCGGAATACTTTCGCCATCGCGATCTGAGCCAATTCCTTTCCGTCTCCAAAAATTCCGAACTTGGCTTTGCCGGTGAGTACTTCTTTTCTTCCCGTAAGACTGGCTTGCCGGCTTTCGTTTATCAGACGATAATCCTGCAGAACAATAGTCCTGAAGTCATTGAACGACAAATCTTTTGCTGAGGCTACAGACATTTGATTTTGATTTTCCATAGGCTGTATGCCCGTCATGGGCATAGGTACAAAAGTACAAAATAGGCCGCAGGAAAATTTAGCTTATCCGTTGCCGGGAAAAGATAATCTGCTCTGTAAATCAATGATGTGCAAATTCAAAGGCCGTGCGTGTTCAGACGGTAGTTCCGTAAAAATATAAATCGATGAGGGTGGTGGAGGCAAATAGGATACTGGCGATTCCGTTGGTGGTGAAAAAGGCAAGATTCACCTTGCTGAGATCATTCGGTTTGACCAGAAGTTGTTGATAGATTAATAATCCGGTATACATAAGCCATCCAGTGAAATAGAGTAGATGGAATTGACCTTCCAGACCTGCAGCGAGCAGAAATATGGATGAAGCAACATGTAAATTCCTCGAGATCGTCAGCGCATTTTTTCCTCCAACCATGGCCGGTATGGAATGCAGATGATTTTCTTTGTCAAACTTTTCATCCTGCAATGCATAGATGATGTCAAACCCACTTACCCACGTGAGCACAGCACCGGAAAATAAAATGGGGAGCAGATTAAATGTGCCGGTTACCGCAAGCCATGCTCCGATAGGTGCAAGCGAGAGCCCGAGTCCGAGAATAAGATGGCATAAGGCGGTAAATCGTTTTGCGTAAGAATAACCAAGTATCACTGCCAGCGCGATAAATGAAAGGTAAAAACACAGAGGGTTGATGAACCAGGTGGTGATAATAAAGGCCAGGCAATTTACAATGGTAAAAAATAATGCGGCAGTTGAAGAGATTGTTCCTGCAGGAATTTCACGGGTTTGCGTGCGGGGATTCAGGGCGTCTATTTCGCTGTCGGCCCACCTGTTGAAGGCCATTGCACTCGTTCTGGCAAAGACCATGCATAGTACAACCTTTAAAGCAAGTGTCCAGGTGAGAGAAGAGGGTTGTTGGCTGATGGCCAGAAAAAATCCAATCAACGCAAATGGCAGAGCAAAGATCGTATGCGAAAATTTTACTAAGGATAGGTAGTGCCGAAGTGTTTTTATCACATGGCAAATTTATAAAATGTTGCGCATCTGTTCCGCTTAAGTGCGAATTACCTGATGTAGGCTCGCAGGTTGCTGTTTAACGATGGATGGTGAATCTGGCGATGAGCGGTGATTTTCCGGTTCCCGTCATTGTTACGAAATACATGCCCTGTTGGAATTGCTGTGTATTAAGTTGGTAACGCGTTTGTCCGGATTTGAGTTGTGCACGATAGATCTCCTGACCGGTGATGCTTGTGATAGTGATATCTAAATCAGTAGTGTTTTCTTCCAGGCTGATGATAAGATGTTCTGTTGCCGGGTTGGGGTATAAGAGGATGGATCGGTGGTTTATTTCAGCACTGCCCAACGCTGTACATCCGGTCATCATGGCAAATGCATCGAACTTACCATGTCCATAGGTGTTGTTGGGTAGGTTGCTGCCAGTAAAATTATCCTGCGTTGCGCAGTAAAGT
>JBIIHN010000235.1:0-3872 GCA_044235745.1 Bacteroidia bacterium | reverse complement strand
GAGGAAGCAAAGAAGCGTTGAAAGAAGCTGTTTCATACCTGACGGGAATTCGTATGGTTAAAATTAGATATTCTGAGTTAATATTGCAACGGAAATGGGAGAATTTACATTCAAAGAAAACGATGCGGAAGGCCTCCATACACTGGAAGCCGTAAGCGAAGCCGTTCGGTTCAATCGGTGGATGTATGAACAGGTGCGGCCATCGATGCAGGGGAAAGTACTTGAAGTCGGCAGTGGAATCGGGAATATCTCTGCGTTTTTTGTTCAGGAAAAAGCCGATATCACCCTCAGCGATATCCGGGAGAACTATTGCAAGGCCCTGCATCAACAGTTCCCGGATCATGCCGTTTTGCAGATGGATCTGGTAGATCCCGGGTTTCAGACAAAGTATGCACATCTTTCTTCCTCTTTTGACGGAGTCTTTGCGCTGAATGTAGTTGAACATATTGAAGAGGATCGTCTGGCGCTGGAAAACATCCGGTTTCTGCTCAAACCCGGAGGTAAAGTGCTGATTCTCGTTCCCGCCTGGCCGGTGCTATACAATAAGATCGATGAAGGCCTTTTTCATTACCGCCGCTATACGAAACGAACACTCAATGCCACGCTGACCGGCGCCGGATTTATCACCGAGAAAACATGGATGTTTAATGCATTGGGAATTCCGGCCTGGGTTACAGGGGGACTCCTTTTCAGGGAAAAGGAACTGAAAAAAGGGCAGATGAACGCCTACGATAAACTGGTAGCGCTGGCGCGTGTTCTAGATGCGATTACCTTTCACCAACTTGGATTGTCAGTGATTTCCGTGGGAAGGAAGTGATTCCGCCAATATTGATGACAGCATAATATACCTGGAGGCTGCCAAAGCGATAAAACTACTCATTTTTCCATTTTTTGGAATATTCCCAATTTAGGATCGTCCTTTTTTACATTCATATAGCTATAAACCAGCAATTTAACAGAAGATTAAAAATTGTTAATTATGTTGTAAAATCGAAAGGGAATATCTACTTTTGCCCTCCCATTTAAAATCTAAATCAAAATCGTGGATACGTTAAGTTACAAAACCGTATCGGCTAATGCCAAGACCGTTACCAAGGATTGGGTGGTGCTGGATGCAAAGGACCAGGTGCTGGGCCGTTTTGCTTCACAGGCTGCCATGATGCTCCGTGGTAAGCATAAAGCCAATTACACCCCGCACGTTGATTGCGGTGACAATGTGATCATCATCAATGCCGATAAGATTCGTCTCACCGGTCGTAAGTGGACCGAGCGTGAGTATGTTTCTCACACCGGTTACCCGGGTGGTCAGCGTTTCATCACTCCTGCAAAGCTGATTCAGTCGAAGCCGACTGCAGTGGTGGAGAAGGCCATTTACGGTATGCTTCCCAAGACCCGTCTCGGGAATGCTATCAAAGGTAACCTTTACATTTATGCAGGTGCAGAACATCCGCATACTGCTCAACAGCCGAAAGCGGTAACCCTTAAGTACTAAGAAGGAAACATGGAAATTACTCATACCATTGGCCGTCGTAAGACCGCTGTAGCCCGTGTATATGTTCAGCCGGGCAACGGTACTATTACCGTGAACAATAAAGATTATAAGTCGTACTTCCCTACACTTCCCTTGCAGAACCTGATTCAGCAGGCGTTTGATCTTTCCAAAACGAAGGATCAGTATGACGTGGCTGTGAACGTTTTCGGTGGTGGCTATAATGGCCAGGCAGAAGCGATCCGTATGGCATTAGCCCGGGCACTCTGTAAAATCAATGCTGAGTATCGTCCGGCATTGAAAGCAGGTGGTCTCTTAACCCGCGACCCGCGTATGGTTGAACGTAAGAAGTTCGGTCAGCGTAAAGCACGTCGTCGCTTCCAGTTCAGTAAACGTTAATCCACATTCTTATCCCTATATAATCAGCGTAATGATCAACGTAACGCAAGAAGAACTCCTCAATGCCGGTGTCCACTTTGGTCACCTCAAGCGCAAGTGGAACCCGAAGATGGCTCCTTACATCTTTATGGAGCGCAATGGCATTCATATCATCGATCTTAATAAAACGCATGCGAAGCTGGAGGAAGCCGCCGCTGCAGTAAAGCAAATCGCGAAGTCAGGAAAGAAAATCCTCTTCGTGGCTACCAAGAAACAGGCAAAGGAAATTGTAGCTTCCGCTGCAAAGTCTGTGAATATGCCCTATATCACTGAGCGCTGGCCCGGTGGTATGCTCACCAACTTCGCTACACAGCGTAAGTCAGTGAAGAAAATGACTTCACTGGATAAAATGCTGAGTGATGGTACCGCTGATAACTTCTCTAAAAAGGAGCGTTTGATGATGGGTCGCCAGAAGTCCAAGATGGAAAAACTGATCGGCTCTATCGCTGACCTGAACCGTCTGCCTGCTGCGCTCTTCATCGTAGATACGGTGAAAGAACACATCGCTGTTGACGAAGCGATTAAACTCGGAATCCCTACACTCGCTATTAACGATACCAACAGCGATCCTTCGCTTATCGATTTCCCGATCCCGGCGAATGATGATGCGAGCAAGTCAATTGAACTTATCATGAATGTAATGGTAAAGGCAGTTGAAGAAGGTCTCGCAGAACGTAAAGTAGATAAAGAAGCAGAGCGTGAGCGTGAAGCTGCAGCCGATGAGGAATCAGAAGACCGTAACATGGCAGCTGTTTCTGATGAGGAAGGCGGCGAATCGGGTGGAGCTCCCAAAGGCGGACGCCCACGAAAAGGCGGACCTCGCAAGTAAAAAACACTTAAAGCGAAGCGGGATGTCCACCACGACATCCCGCTCGTTCAATACCCCCCCTGCATAAATTAATATGCAGGCAATAATTCAGTAAAACACAGATAAAAATTTTATCTGTCATTCACGAAAAATAATACTCAAAATAAAATGTCAACTACTGCACCAGTATCAGCTGCCGATGTAAACAAATTGCGCCAGATGACCGGCGCCGGCATGATGGATTGTAAAAAAGCACTCGCAGAAGCGGGTGGAGATTTTGAACAGGCTGTAGATTACCTTCGTAAGAAAGGTCAGAAAGTAGCCGCTAACCGTGCCGATCGCGAAGCGAAAGAAGGATATATCATCGCAAAAGGTAATGCCGACCATACGGCAGGTTACCTGATCTCTTTGAGCTGCGAAACCGATTTCGTTGCGAAAAACCAGGACTTCGTAAATTTTGCTGAGTCGATCTTAAATACCGCAATGGAGCAAAACCCTGCCGACGTAGAAGCCCTCAAAGCTCTTACCCTGGATGGCGTTACTATCAACGATAAATTGTTCGATATGATCGGAAAGATCGGTGAGAAAATCGAACTCAGCGCCTACGAAAAAATTTCCGCTCCGAAAGTGATAGTTTACAACCACCCCGGCAACCGTCTGGCTGCTATGGTAGGTCTTTCTTCTGCTTCCGCTTCTGCAGATGCCGGAAAAGATGTAGCTATGCAGATCGCTGCCATGAATCCCGTTGCAATCGATAAGGATGATGTAGATGCATCTGTGGTTGAGCGTGAGCTGGAAATCGCTAAGGATATGATTCGTCAGGAAGGTAAGCCTGAAGAGATGGTGGAGAAAATTGCCGCCGGTAAACTGAATAAATTCTATCAGGAAAATACTCTTCTGAATCAAGCCTTCATTAAGGAAGATAAAAAGTCAGTGAAACAATACCTTGATGGTGTTGAGAAGGGATTGACTGTGACGGTTTTTCGTCGTGTTCAAATCGGGTAAGTTGCAGATTACAGATAACAAAGGGGGCGTTTGCATTGCAAACGCCCCCTTTGTTTTGCGGAGTGATTAGGATCCCTGTCGGGGGGGGGCCCGGGCGGCCCCCCCCCCGGGGACGGGAAACGAGAATTGTGG
>JBIIHN010000234.1:0-3874 GCA_044235745.1 Bacteroidia bacterium | reverse complement strand
TCCGCACGTGATCCTCCCGCAAATGAGAAGTTTCCTCCAACCCAGAGTCTGTTATTCTGTACGGCCATTGTTAATCCATATCCATAACCCACAGTCGTAGTGTCGTGTTTTAGTCCGTCTCCTAATCCCTGCCAGCCTGTACCGTCATTTACTGCAATATTGTTTAAGGTATCATTTCCGTTTAAACGAAATATTCCGGTGGCATACATCTTACCACACATGAACTGAATATTGTAAACATTATCTGAGAAGCTGCCAATACCTCCATTCACCGACTGTAATAAGCTGCCGTTTAGTTTCGCAAAATGATTTAGTATTCCAACGTTGTTGCCAAGATAAAACTGCCCGCCTATATAGAGTTCGTTGGTTGGACTGATCCCGATTGCATTTACAAAATTGTCTACGCCACTTCCCACTTCCGACCATGTTGTTCCATCGAATTTAGCAATACGACGGGCCTGAACTCCACCAATGGTTGTGAATCCACCCCCAACGTACATAATTCCATTTTGATCAAATTTGATGTCTTTAACTGTATTATTGGTCAGACTACTTAAGTTGGTCCATGTGGTTCCGTTGTATTTGACAATCTGGTTGGCAGGGCCGCTTCCCATCGAAGTAAAGGAACCTCCTATGTAGAGTTCGTTGTTGTATACTTCGAGCGCGAATACATCATCGTTCACATCTCCGGGGACTTCCACCCATTGACTACCATCCCATCGTGCTAAGTGACGTGCTCCGAGTGTAACGGGATCCGTGAAACTTCCACCAATATACAAACTGTTGTTGTAGAAAACCATATCCCGAATGGTGTGTATAATCATTCCACCATTAAGTGTATCCCATTCTAAGCCATTCCAAATCATTACCCGTCCTGTTAGCCCCCCAGCTTCTGTAAAATTTCCGCCTGCATAAACAAATGATCCGTCAACTAATAATGTTTGAATAATACCATTCATCCCATTCCCTGATGGCATCCATTTGTTCAGGCGAAGCACCGCGGCATTTTGAAAATTATAGGAAGAACCTGATGGAGATGATGTGCCTGCTACCATGGTACAATTTGTATTAGCTGCAATGTCATATGTGGTAAAATTTAACCCTTGTCCATCGTCAACCCATGCACTGCCATTCCAATATGCCAGATGATTAATAGGTGTAGTGCCACATGCAGTAAAATTTCCTGCCACATATAAACGGTTGTTTACAAAGCGGAGGTGATAGATATCAGAGTCGAAATTGTTTCCGAGTTGAATCAATGTGCTTCCGGTAAATTTAAAGACACGATTTGAACCGTTGATACCGGTGGGTGATGAATTTGCCGAAACGTAAAGTTCATTATTGAATTCTGTAAAATGTGCGCTCAGACCAAGCATCATCCCGCCCGAATTTAATGTAGACCATGATGTGCCATTCCATTTGGCAAATCCATTGGAAGTGATTCCGCTGATATTGGTGAATGGTCCGGCTATATAAACTTGTCCCTGGAAACAGTGAATAGCTCTGGCCTGATTGGAGGGGCTAACGGCAATTCCACTGCCCATTGCACTCCAGTTAGATCCATTGTATTTCGCAACTCCTGATATTGAAATTCCGTTGACTGAAGTAAAAGATCCAACAATATAAATATTTCCTGCTGCATCAAAATCAAAATCGTAAACCTGCTGGTTGTTGGTATTAGCAATTAACTGCCAGCTGCCATTGTATCGTAATAAACCTTTATTGTCTGCTACCCAAATTTCTCCGTTGCGAACTTTTATCTCCATTGGGAAATCTGGTCCATTTAATGAGTCATTAACCGGTATCCATTCAACTCCATCATACTTTGCCAGTTTATAAGATTTGTTTCCACCTGTTATACGGTTGAATAATCCGGCTGCGTATACGAATTGCGTATCGGCAGC
This sequence comes from Bacteroidia bacterium, assembly GCA_044235745.1. GTDB lineage: Bacteria > Bacteroidota > Bacteroidia > AKYH767-A > OLB10 > JAJTFW01. Next base: position 1,970 of record JBIIHN010000234.1, on the reverse strand, counting down.
CAGTGTGGTGATGATGTTGTTCGTTCCGGGAGCGTTAAATCCTTTGGCCCATTTTTCGTTTTCTGTAATCGCGTTTGCTTTTAATGCTAGTATAGTCAGTGCCAGACAGCCAATACGCGAAAAAAATTGTTTCATAGGTTTTATGAAAGATATTTTAGAATAGATACCGTGTCAATATTCAGCGAGCACCGGTTTATTCCCCATCACCGCTTCGATTTTCTCAATTATTTTAGGAGATAAAAGTTCGACAAGGTCCAGCGCCTTCAGGTTTTCATCCAGCTGCTCCGGTTTGCTGGCGCCGAGGATCGCGGTGCTTACATTTGGGTTTTTCAAACACCAGGCAATGGACATCTGCGAGAGACTAACTCCCAGGCTATCCGAAATATTCTTCAGTTGCTTCACTTTTTCCAGTCGCTCGGGCGTGATGTTTCGTTCGCGGAGCCAGTCCATGCCTTGCATGCTGAGTCGGGTGGCGCCGGCTTCGCCGAGATATTTTCCGCTGAGGAGTCCGGAAGAAAGCGGTGACCAGATCGTGGTGCCCATGCCCTGATACTTGAAGATGTGGAGATAATCGTCTTCCATCTTCTTGCGTTCAAACAGATTGTACTGGCATTGTTCCATCACCGGTGCGATGAGATGATGACGTTCTGCTTCGAGATGTGCCTGCAGAATTTCCTGTGCACTCCATTCCGATGTTCCCCAGTAGAAGATTTTTCCCTGTTGAATCAAGGTATTCATCGCCTGGACCGTTTCGAGGATCGGCGTGTTTTTATCCGGCCGGTGACAGAAATAAAGATCAATATACTCCACCTGCAAGCGTTTCATCGCCGCATGACATCCTTCTATGATATGCTTGCGACTTAATCCCCGCTGATTCGGTTTGTTCTCTTCAAAGCCGAAAAACACTTTGCTGGAAACCATATATGAACTACGACTCACGTTCAGGTTTTTAAGCGCCTTGCCCATCACGATTTCACTTTGTCCGCGGGCGTAAATCTCTGCATTATCGAAGAAGTTGATGCCGGATTCATACGCTTTCTGAATCAATGTTTCGCTGACTGAATCGTCGATTTGTTTGCCAATGGTAAGCCAACCTCCGAAGGAAAGAGCTGATATTGAGAGTCCGGTGTTTCCGAATTTTTGATATAACATGTTATGTATGCTTTTTGTAAGCGTAAAAGTAATGAAAACAATATTTGGTTAATTTGTTGTGCCTGAATAGTGCCTTATACTCAAGGGACTGATAAAATGGGTGTAGTCTGAATATCCATCTTCTGAGCGCTCCACTTGAGTCTTTTCTGGAAATGGTTGAGATGATAATAATTATTTGTAAAATTGCAAAGTATCGCATATATGAAAAGATTTTTGTTCCTTATTCTGCTGATCACTCTCAAGGTTTCTGGCAAACCTGTAAAGGTGCTCTTCATTGGCAACAGCTATACTGCTGCCAATAATCTGCCGGTTATGTTTACTCAACTGGCCTTGAGCAAGGGAGATTCGGTGCTGGCTTATTCGGTTAATCCCGGAGGATATACGTTTGAGTTGCACACATCCTATGCTCCCACATTGGCGATGATCGATTCCATGGACTGGGATTATGTAGTATTGCAGGAACAAAGCCAGCGTCCTTCATTTCCTCAGTCGCAGGTAGAAGTTGAAGTTTATCCATATGCCCGGGCGCTGGATAGTCTGATTCATTTGAATAATCCCTGTACAGAAACTGTATTCTACATGACCTGGGGAAGGAAATACGGGGATGCAGGAAATTGCGCCTTCTGGCCTCCGGTATGTACCTTCACAGGAATGCAGCAGCAGCTAAGAGACAGTTATGTAAAGATGGGAGTAGATAATGCAGCCTTGGTTGCTCCGGTAGGTGAAGCTTGGAAAAAAAGCTGGAATGCGGATTCGACAATAAACCTATGGGTGTCCGATAATAGCCATCCTGATGTGACCGGAACTTACCTTGCCGC
>JBIIHN010000233.1:0-3892 GCA_044235745.1 Bacteroidia bacterium | reverse complement strand
CGACTGGAGTACATCCGGACGATGGTTTTCGAATTGTTCGATGGCCGTCCCGGAAATAGAGTAGGATATCCTGAACTTGCCCTTATGCCTGTTAATCAGGTCGAGCATTTTCCGGTTAGTCTTCAAATAACATTTTTCAGAAACTTTATCCAGAATCAGTCGGTTTTTTTCATCATCCTCATAAAAATGGTCTTTCCCGATATCAAAAAACGAGTATCTTTTTAAGCGGAATGGCTGATGCACCTGGAAGTAGAAGCAAACGGAAGGCATATCGCGGATATTTTTTACGAATATACAGCAGAAGCCCGCATATTTCATCTCCCAAAACAGGGATTATGAACAGGTAAAAATGATTTTCAAACTTCCTGCGGAAGCAAATGATACTTCTCGTACCCCGCTACCACTTTCTTTGCCGAATGATCCCAGGAGATATTTTCGAGATCTTTAAAGGCATCCTCTTTTACTTTTTCAACCAGTACCTCGTCATGAAGGAGACGTAAAATATAGCCGGCTGCACGGTCAACATCCCAATAATCAAACTTCAATGAGCCTTTCAATACTTCGGCGACGCCACTTTGTTTACTGATGACGGCCGGTATTCCAAATTGCACGGCTTCAACTGCAGATAAACCAAATGGTTCAGACACGGAAGGCATGACATACACATCCGCCCGTGATAACAACTGACGCACTTTTTCCAGATTAAGGAAGCCGGTGAGATGGAAACGATGAGCGATTCCTTTTTGAGCAGCTCTTTCAAGAAGCGGGTTAAAGTATTCTCCGGTTCCGGCCATAACAAACCGAACATTCTGATCAGTCTGCAACACTTTTTCGGCAATATCAACAAAATACTCAGGACCCTTTTGACGGGTAAGCCGTCCCACAAACAGCACCATTTTCTCCTTGAACATTGGTTCATTTCTAAATGGTGTAACCGGGCGTATCCCGTTATGTACCGGAAATATCTTACTCCATGGAATCTGGTAATAATCGTGAATGATGTGGCCTGTGAAGTTACTCACAGGCATCAGGATGTCGGCATTTTCCATTCCATGTTTCTCCACCTGATAAACCCATCCTTTGCTGTGCGGTCCACCACGATCTACTTCCAGCGAATGAACATGTACCACCAATGGTTTGCCTGTTCTGGCCTTGATCTCCATACCGGCAATCATCGTCATCCAGTCGTGTGCATGGATAATATCAAAATCGAGCGACATCGCCAGCTTGGAAGCGAGTTTACCAAAAACGGTCACTTTTTCAATCACATCTCCGCCATACAAATCATCAATCTGAAAGATTTCAAAAGTTTCGTTCCCGATTTCAATCTTTTTCAGGTACTGGCTGCTCAGCTGCTGAAGATCAGCCGGCGGATTGTTATTACCGTTGTAATAGGGGTTCAGGTGAGTATCGATAAAATGCACCTGCTTTACCTTTTTGTAATTACTCTCTGCATAACCAACAGAGCGCAATGTTTTTGCATCAATCGTATTTAGCCCGATCAGATTCAGATTTTTTACCACGAAGTCGGGATTAGACTTCGGGATAATCATTGTAACATTAGCGTATTTGGAGAGTGCGATACACAGGTCATGACATGCTACCCCTAAGCCACCATTAATTACAGGCGGAAATTCCCAACCGAGCATCAATATCCTGGGTTGGTAAGCCTTCGAATTCACCGAAGTGTTCACTTCCGGGGTTGTCATGAGCATTATAAACTTGTGCTAAATTAGTCTATAAAGGCGAGCACCCATTGTTCTATTTCTATTATTTTTCTCTAAACATGTTAATAAAACAGACTTCCAAAGAAGTGGATTTTATTAGTATCCGGAAATTTCATATTTTCATTGCCGAAGAAATTTGTCACTTAAGAAATATGCATCAGAATCCATTTGTCCGCATCCTAGTTGTGCAAGGCACATTATTAATTATCAACGGATTGACTTGCTTTGCTATTGTGGGAGCGAAAGGAACCAATATGATGTTGGCCGGTGCGCTGCTGGGAATTGCAATGTGGATTTCAGCCTATCTGAGTGCACGAAACAGAATGGCTATCTGGGCAGGTTTAGGCCTTTCGATGGGTGGTCTGGTGATTTTTGTTCAACGCACCATTGCCAATTTCCTTTCCCTCATCGGTATCGTTCAACATGAAATGAATTTTGATGCTTATAACAAATCCATCATGGTTGTGTTGTATGTGATGATGAGTGCGACCTGCTTAACCGGACTCATGATGCTCTATACCTACTTACCTGAAAAAAAATCTTGAGTATGACGACGATTAAAGTGAATAATAATGGATCTCTGAGAATAGAAGGAGATTTTAAAATAGTAGATGCCAACGGCAATGAGTTTAACCTGAATGGCCGTACAACGGTAGCACTCTGCCGCTGCAACCTTTCGAAGAACCGGCCGTTTTGTGATGGCTCACATAAAAATGGAGCCTTTCAACACGAGGTTGAAGCATTCGAGCTTCCGCCGCCTGCCCCGAAAAGCTGACGATAATATCAATCTTTTTCCAGGAAATAAGTGGTTCCGCCCACCCAATCCAGGTTTTGATTATACCGGACACCGATCATTTTTCCCTTACTCATCCGCCCCAGATTAATTGTTAGGGTAGGACGTGGCTCATTTTTATCCCAGAGGTATAACAGCCGGATTTCACATTTAACCGGTCCCGTTGGAGAACTTACAACACCGGCATAGGTCACCTTTCTCTGAAGTATATAATTATCGCGGTCATTCACCTTATCGAGGTCTGCCCGTGTAACATCAAAAATCACACCTTGTCCACTAAAACTAAACAAGGGTTTTAATACCCAGTTCTCCAGATCATCGGGCCATTGAGAAAGAGCACTGAGAAAATGCGTTTCCGGCACAAATCTGCTTTTTAACGATGGCATGGTATACTTGCTGATTCGAAAAAACCAATTGGGATGAGCCACCCAATCAACAGCTGCATCTTCCGTCAGATGGAACTGCAGTTGCAGATCTTTTCTTTGCAAAAGTTCATCAAAGATGACCCTGTTGTAAATGCGACGTATCCGGTTTCGTTTACCATCTCTCACATAAAATAACTGGTCACCTTCACGCTGAACTTCCGTCAGACAAACTACAGGGATATCGAGATAAGATCGGGTACAATAAAAATCAATTTGTGTTTTTTGTTTCCAGGGTTCAATCTCCAGCAATACTGTTTCTCGCGGATCCTCATCTGCAATGATGATCTGCTTCAAACGCTGAAGGTATGATTCATGGGTATAGCCGTTAAATTTATTGTCGAAGTTTTCAGGAATATTAAAATGCTTCCGGTACATCATGGAAAGCCATTCCTGATAACAATACAAACTGGCAAAGCCCTGCAATTCGATCAGCTGAGGAATAAAACCACCATTTCCATCTTCACAGATTGCAAAATCAATAGCCAGCAAGCTGGTATGGTCATCTTCATTCGGCACATAAAGAGACGGAGGAATAGCAGATGCCGATCGTTGCTTAAATGATGGATCAACAATCGTGTTGATGATTTCCTCTCCGGCCGATTCAAGTATCCGTCGGAACGACTTATCAATAAAAACCGGTGTTTCAGAAACTCTGAATTCAATATTATAATTAAAACTGGTATTCATATCTGAGAGGAAACGCTTATATTTCTCCTCTGTGAATGCTTCGTTATAGACCTGCCGAATATTATTTACCATGTTAGTGATTCATTGTTGACAATACGGTCTGAAATTTAACATCCTGTTGTATCCCCGCAAAATATGGTTCTCTTCTGCATCGCTCAAGGTCATTGAAACCATATTTTACAGCCTGCTCAAGGTATGCTGACAATACACCGGGTTGACCGAGTTGTGCTGCGACAACGGCAGATAAGTACCATGCCTCC
>JBIIHN010000232.1:0-3894 GCA_044235745.1 Bacteroidia bacterium | reverse complement strand
AATTATCATTCCGCCGGTAAGTATTGCCGAACATTGTGATATTTCAGATTCCATTATAGGACCGAATGTTTCCATCGGAGAAAATACCATTGTTCGTCATTCTATTATCCGTGATTCTATTATCGGTTCCTATGCGCAGCTGGAGACCGCTATCCTGCATCACAGTATTGTGGGCAGTGATGCATTCCTGAAAGGACTTAGTCAAAGTCTGAACATAGGCGACAGTACCGAAATTGATTTTAGTTAAAACTTAATCCTCATTATATGATCCAGAAGGACACCCGTGTATTTAAATTAATAAATCAGGAGTTAAAACGGCAGCGTGAAGGCATTGAACTCATTGCCTCGGAAAATTTCGTTTCGAAGCAGGTGATGCAGGCCATGGGTTCCTGCCTGACGAATAAATATGCCGAAGGATTACCGGGGAAAAGATATTATGGCGGTTGTGAAGTGGTTGATCAGATTGAGCAATTGGCTATTGACCGTGCAAAAGAACTTTTTGGTGCAGAGTGGGCGAATGTTCAACCGCACTCCGGGGCTCAGGCCAATGCGGCGGTGATGCTGGCAGTGCTGAATCCGGGGGATAAAATTCTGGGTTTCGATTTATCGCATGGCGGTCATCTTACGCACGGGTCGCCGGTTAATTTTAGTGGTAAACTATATCAGCCTTCGTTTTATGGTGTCGAGAAGGAAACGGGTCTGATTGATTGGAATAAGGTTGAAAAGATTGCAAAGAAAGAGAAACCAAGACTTATCATTTGCGGAGCGTCGGCGTATAGTCGCGATTGGGACTATGCCCGTTTGAGAAAAATTGCCGATAAAGTAGGTGCTCTTCTTCTCGGAGATATTTCCCATCCGTCCGGATTAATTGCCAAAGGGATTTTGAATGATCCGTTGCCACATTGCCATATCGTAACAACCACCACACATAAAACACTGAGGGGGCCTCGCGGCGGATTAATCATGATGGGCAAGGATTTTCCGAACCCCATGGGTTTGAAAACGCCCAAAGGTGAAATCCGTATGATGTCATCTATACTGGATGGTGCAGTTTTTCCGGGTACACAGGGAGGTCCGCTGGAACATGTGATCGCAGCGAAAGCTGTTGCATTTGCGGAAGCGTTAACGGATGATTATATGATGTACGCAGTTCAAGTGGTCAGAAATGCCAGAGCAATGGCGGCTGCTTTTGTTGAAAAGGGCTATCAGATTATTTCAGGAGGTACAGATAATCACCTGATGCTGATAGATCTCAGAAATAAAAATATTACCGGTAAGGACGCTGAAAATGCATTGGTGAAAGCACATATTACGCTCAATAAAAATATGGTGCCATTCGACGATAAAAGCCCGTTTGTGACTTCCGGTGTGCGTGTAGGAACTGCGGCCATTACCAGCCGTGGGATGAAAGAGGTGCACATGAAAAAAATAGTGGGTTTCATCGACAAGGTGATCCTGAATCCTAACGATGAAAAAGTAATCAAGAAAACCGGAGAGGAAGTTCAGGCGTTTATGGCGAAGTTTCCGCTTTATTGATACAATGTTTCATGATTAGCCCCGTTATCTTCTGATATGTTTCTGCGCACTATCAAATTGCTGATGCTGCTGTGTTGGGTAACCACCGTTGGTTTAGCTCAAACCGGTGGCTCAGGCACATTTGAATTTTTGAACCTGGTAGCACCGGCAAGGGCGGCCGCATTAGGTGGTAATGCCATAGCTACCCGTGAAGATGACGTCACACTGATCGGCCAGAATCCGGCCTTATTGTCGCCGGAGATGGATCAGCAGATTTCCCTCAGCTTTGTCAGTCATCTGGCAGGGATTCGATACGGAAATGTGATGGGCGCCAAAGATCTTGGTAAGGCCGGAACTTTTGGTGTTAACCTTCATTACATCTCTTACGGTGAATTCGATCAGACGAACGTGAATTCCGAAAAGACAGGTACGTTTACTGCAGGAGAATATGCTTTCAATGTTTCATGGAGCAAGGCGCTTGACAGCACTTTTTTTATCGGCACTACCGTGAAAGCTATATTTTCAAATTTCGCTGATAATACATCCAACGGTGTTGCCGCCGATATTGGCGTAAACTGGATACATCCCGCTTCAATGTGGAGCATTGCCCTGGTTGCTAAGAATTTTGGTACGCAGCTAAAAACCTATAACGGTGCTGATCGTGAAAAGCTCCCTTTTGAAATTCAGTTAGGTTTTGCGAAGCAATTGCCGAAAGCACCGTTCCGCTTTTCAATTATCGGACAACAAATGCAGCAGTTCGATATAACCTATAAGGATCCTGCACAATCAGGTGTTGATCCGCTCACCGGTGAAAGTAGTGCTGATAATATCTCATTTGCCGATAAAGTTGTGCGGCATGTTATCGTAAATGTGGAAGCACTGCTCACAAAGAATTTTCATCTCCGCTTCGGCTATAATGTATTGAGAAGAAATGAACTTGGTTTCCCTGAGAAAAAAGGGATGAGTGGTATGACGCTCGGGCTGGGTTTTAAGATCAGTAAATTTCACTTTTCCTACGCTCACGAAGTGTATAATACGGCCGGGAACAGCAATCACATTACCCTTACTACCTCTTTGAAATCATTCGTTAAGCAAGCCAGATAAACCGGCTATTTGTGTTTTTTCATCAGTCTGCCCATTTCACGTTTCGCTTCCGCCTGTTTGATGGTTTCTCGTTTGTCGTAAAGTTTTTTACCTCTGGCCAGTCCGATTTCCAGTTTGGCAAAGCCTCTGTCTGAAATGTATAATCTGACGGGAATGACGGTCACTCCTTTTTCCCGTAACTTCGATTGCATCTTCCGTAGCTGATGCCGGTGCAGAAGAAGTTTTCGGTCGCGTTTGGGAGCATGGTTACTGTATCCGCCGTCATCATATTCACTGATATGCAGATTCTTTATCCAGAGATCATCATCTTTAAAAAAACAATAAGCATCATTCAGATTTGCTTTGCCTTGTCGTATAGCTTTGATCTCGGTACCGGTAAGCATAATGCCGGCCTCCCATGACTCTGAGATAAAATAGTTAAAACCTGCTTTCCGGTTGGAAATATTTACGGTCGATGCGATTTTCGACATGGTTCGCAAAGTTCGGAAATTAATGAATCGAAATAACAGAACAGAGAAGTCAACTGTCTGTCTGACTCAGATATTTCTGGTGACAACCAGTACGGGAATGTCTAAACGGTGTCGTACAGCATCCACCGTTGAGCCAAGAATAAAATCCATCATCGCACGGTGGCCATGCGCTCCCATTACAAGCAATTCAGCTTTACTGGCCTTTACAAGTTGAGGAATCGCCTTTCGCGGATTTCCATATCCCAGTCTCGTTTCGCATTGATATCCGTTTTGTTCGAGAAAGGCTTTGTATTTTTCCAGTGTTTCGCGATCTCTCCGGCTTTCAAAGTCACGGGTATCTTTACCCAGCCAATGTGCGCCGGCACTTTCTGTAACGTGTACAAGAATATAGATTGCTTTTTCTCCACCTTGAGTTAATGCGCTTTCAATGGCGTTGTGATCCATTTTCCCGAAGTCGAGGGTTATTGCAATTCGTTTGACAGGTGTTGCAGCTTTAAGTTGGGGTTCAGTAAAACTACCATGCGGCACATCGATTCTTCGGCCTTTATACTGCTTTAGGAATGGCATGAATGTGATATAGAATAACATGAAAAGACAGAAAACAGTGAAAGGAATCACCAGATACCTGAGCCAAAAACTATCAGAGGTAGTTGTCCATTCGATTAGCTGACCGGCAACCATTTTTACATTCAGCGAAACGATTATGGCTGCAGCTATCCACCCTAATAGCTGAACATATCTTGGAATAGCAAACTCTCCCATCTTCTTTTTATCGCTTACAAAATGAATCAAGGGGATAACGGCA
>JBIIHN010000231.1:0-3897 GCA_044235745.1 Bacteroidia bacterium | reverse complement strand
AAAACCTTTGATGGCCAATCCATTTCCCTCAAAGACTACCTTGGCAGAATGGTGGCTCTGGTATTTTATCCCCGGGATTTTACCCCCACCTGTACTGTAGAAGTTTGTAACCTAAGAGATCATTATACCTCGCTGAAAAACGCTGGAATACACCTCATTGGTATTAGTGCAGATGATGAGCAGTCTCATCAGCGTTTCGCAGTTAAAAACGCTTTACCATTTCCTCTAATTGCTGATACTCAAAAGAAAATCATCGGAAAATACGGTGTTTGGGCAGAGAAACAGCTATATGGTAAAAAGTACATGGGCATTATCCGAACGACCTTTCTGATTGACAAAGAAGGAAAAATTCTTCATGTTTTTGAAAAGGTTCAGTCTGCGCGCCACGCAGAACAGCTTCTTGAATTTCTTGAAAAAGAGAAGTAACTTATTCCGTTGGCTGAACAGCAGAAACGAAACGATCATGTTCAGATAAATCACGATAGACACGCACGTCCTCAAAACCGTAACGCTCCAGTAACTCACCGGTCGCATCACCATATTCTTTATGAATTTCAAACCAAAGCCGTCCCCCGGGCTTCAATTGTCGGGTGGCGTATGTTGAAATCGCTTTATAAAACAAAAGAGGGTCATCATCGGGCACAAATAAAGCCAGGTGAGGTTCAAAGTTTGAAACATTAGGGTGCATGTCATTAATCTCCTCCATCAGCACATACGGCGGATTAGCTACAATCACATCCGCTTTTGGCAAGTCAGGAGCTGTTTCAGTGAGCACATCCCATCTAATCAAACTCAGCGACAATCCCAACGCCCTGCTGTTTTCAGAAGCGACTTTCAAGGCTGCCTCACTAACATCCACTCCCACCACTTCAGCAAAGGGAAAGTGCGATTTTAAAGCCAAAGCAATACAACCGCTTCCTGTGCATATATCAATGATAACAGCTCCTTCGCGCAATGGATAATCCCGGATAAACGTTACCAATTCCTCCGTTTCAGGACGGGGAATAAGCACATCTTTACTCACCTTTATTTTCAACTCATTAAACCACGCATATCCCAAAACATGTTGGATCGGCTCCCCTGTCACTAAGCGATTGATATCGTTCAGGAGAAGGGAATCTTGCTCAGGACTGAACCAGCGGTTTTCATCCCGCTTCATTTCACTAAATGAAATTAATAACCTTTCCTGAAGCAGATACTTCACCAATGCATTCGCCTCCGCTTCATCATAAATAGCGGATAATTTCTGTTTAGAAATTGAACAAAAATCCATGATCGTCATAAGACAAATATAGCGTAATCCTGTGAGGGTAGTAAATAGGTTAAAAAACTATTTTTGCAATCTACAAGATGACCCGCCACGAACAATTTATGCAACGTTGTATCCAATTAGCTTTATTGGGCGATGGTTGGGTGGCCCCAAATCCGCTGGTTGGCGCTGTGATTGTTCACAAAGACCGGATTATCGGAGAAGGATTTCACCAGAATTTCGGGATGGCTCATGCAGAAGTAAATGCCATTGCCTCGGTTCTTGACCATTCACTCTTGCCGGAATCGACGCTTTATGTCAATCTTGAACCTTGCTCCCACTATGGAAAAACTCCCCCGTGCAGCAAATTGATTCTTGAAAAAAAAATCCAACAGGTAGTGATCGGAATGGAAGATCCTAATCCGGTGGTAAATGGTTCAGGAATATCGGAATTAAGATCGGCAGGGGTTCAAGTTGTTTCAGGCGTTTTAAACCATGAATGCCAAGATTTAAATAAAAGATTTATTCGTTTCATCAAACATCAGCGCCCTTACATCACTCTAAAATGGGCGATGACACAAGATGGCTATGTTGGACGAATAGGAGAGAAAATTCAGATTTCCAATCCATTCACCGGAATCATAGGGCATCATCTCAGGCATAGTGAACAAGCTATTATGGCAGGAGCCGGCACTATCCTTAGCGACAATCCGCGATTAAACACACGGAATTTTCCGGGAAAGAATCCAATCAGAATTATTATTGACCCACGTGGGAGATTGAACGCAAATGAAAACTTTCATGTATTTGACGGTACTCAACGCACAATTATCTTTACCGGGCGACCAGATACCAGTTATCCCAATTGTGAGACCATCTTATTAACCGGATATACTTCCTTAGCTCAATTTCTCTGTTCAGAACTGATGCGCTTGCAAATCAACTCCGTACTCATTGAAGGGGGGCCTACATTGCAGCAGGAATTTTTAAAAACCGGTTTATGGGATGAATGCTATGTTTTCAAAAGCAACAGCAACCTAAAAGAAGGAGTAGCTGCTCCGGCCATTCCCAAAGGAGAAATACGGGAATTTACAGAAGGCAGCAACACTATTATTCATATAACTAAATCCGAATGACACCCGACTTGCTTTTAACCATCGCAACTGCATCATTGCTGTCGACAATGTTATATGTGATCCTGAAGTTTTTTCAAACATGGAAAATAAACAATCTCCATGGCCTAACCTTCAATTACATCAGCGCTGCTATCCTTTCATTTCTTTATGACTTTCAAGGCAACCTGGCTATTCTTGATCAGGCTTCCGGATTCATTCATGCAGCTGCTATGATCGGACTCCTTTTTATCATTGTATTTTACATCACCGCGCTAACTGCTCAAAAAAGTGGTATTGCCGTCACTTCCATCGCCGGAAAAATGTCAATGGTCATACCGATAGTAGCAGGGATTTATCTTTTCAACGACGCTGTTTATATCCGAAAAGTAACCGGAATAATGATAGCTCTTACTGCCGTAGTGCTCAGCAGTTTAAAATCATCTGAAAAAAAAGAAGATCAGTCAGCTAATAAAGGGATCTTAATCTGGTTGCTGCCCATATTGTTATTTACAGGAAGCGGACTCGTAGATACCAGTATAAAAATCTCACAGCACTACTTCATTACTGAAAGAAATCAGGGGCTCTATATCAGTTTTCTGTTCGGATCCGCCGGGATAATCGGATTGTTGCTTTCTCTCTACCAGATTATTAAAAACAGATTAAAAATTGAATTAAAAAGTATCGCGGGAGGCATCTTGCTTGGAATTACAAATTTCTATTCACTCGAATTTCTGATAAAGGCATTAGCCCATCCCGGAGCAGAAAGTTCAATTATATTTGCAATAAGCAATGTAATGGTTGTTTTAATGTCGGCTATATTCGCCATTGTAATCTTCAAAGAACGACTCAGCAAACTGAATATCGCCGGATTGTGCCTATCCATTATCAGTATCTATTTGCTCACCTTATAATGCTGTTTGACGACACTTATCTTACCATCAAAGCTCCTTCCAGCGGTGAATTCCGCGATAGAGGAAGCAGGTTTTTGGGGTTCGCATGGCCTATTCAAAAAGAAGAAGATGTTAAGTCATTGCTACAAAACATAAAAAAGGAGCATCCGCAGGCCAACCATCATTGCTACGCATTCAGAATCACCCCTGACCCAACCATTTTCAGAGCAAGTGATGATCGTGAACCTTCCGGATCGGCAGGCAAACCGATATTGGGTGCCATTGTTTCCAAAGGACTGACTGATATCCTCATTGTTGTGGTTCGCTACTTCGGCGGAACACTCCTTGGAGTCCCCGGTCTTATCAACGCGTACCGGGAAGCTGCGACCGCCGCTTTGGCACAGGCGGAAATCATTGAAAAAAATATCACTGAAACCTTTTCCATTGAGTTCCCTTACGAACTCACCAATGAGGTTCATCAGTTGTTACGCCAGCACAAGGCATCTATTCTGAATCAAAACTATGAGAGCCCATGTAGCGTAGTTTTTAATTTACGAAAATCAGCTGCACAGGCATTTGAGAAAGCACACAAGGAACACAATACACTAAGTTATCAGACTTCAATTAAAGCGATCATCCGATG
>JBIIHN010000230.1:0-3906 GCA_044235745.1 Bacteroidia bacterium | reverse complement strand
AAGTACGAATGCGAAGATCTGGCAAGGGGCTGACTTGACGCACTTGGTCATGTCGCGTTACTAGTTCTCGCGTTACTAGTTCTCGCGTTTGTTCTACAATGTTCTGTTAGTTAGTGCTTTATGGTCCGATTTTTTTACTTACGATTTCATTTTCTATTTAACTATCAGCGTCGCCATTCCTTTTTAAATGTCTATAATTCAGTTATTTAAACGTGTAATTATGATTAACATTTTTACTTGCCTCTGCAATTAATTGATATTCTGATGGTTAAAATACAGTATTAAACACCGGCGAACACTCCTGACATTACTTTTTCCTTCCATTATTTCTCTCGTTAAAAGGTTAATCCCGACGTTTTGAATCTCATCGCCATAACCTAACTACCATTATTTAACCACTTTCTACTTAATCATCGCATCGATGATTTCCCTCAAAGAAGTTTTTTACATTAATATTCAACGAATTAACTTGCCCGCAAGACATTCTGTTGTATATACAACTTTTGAGATTGTATATTTGTAGTGACAATTGTGGTAACTACGACAATAATGAAGAACGTAAAGAAAATATTTGCAGCCAGCGAGAAGCATATCGGCAATGGGAACCATGTCTGGAGTCCTCTACCCAATGAATGGCTTGAACAGATCAGTCCTTTTCTGATGCTGGATCATTTCGGGCCTGCTCTGGTAAATAAGAACAAACCGTTTTACGTTCCACCTCATCCACATAAAGGCTTCGAGCCAGTGACACTGTTATTTAAAGGCGAAGTTCTTCATCGTGACAGTATGGGAAATACAGGCCATTTATTCCCCGGAGATGTTCAATGGATGACAGCGGGAAACGGATTGATCCATAGCGAGGGCGTTCCGGAAGCGTTCCTTGAAAAAGGTGGTGAAGTAGAGTTGATTCAGTTATGGGTGAATCTGCCACGGTCAATGAAAAATCATCCTCCACGCTATCAGGATGTGAGATCTGATGAGTTTCCAATCGTTAAAATCGGAGATGGCAGCTTCAAAGTGCTTGCCGGTAATTATAACGGTCAGGCGTCTCCGATAGATTTGCTATCTCCGGTTATGATCCTCCATGGCCGATTGGATGCAGGGTCGAAAAGTCCCATCGAAATTCCTTCCGGGTTTTCGTCTGCCATTTATATCCTGAGCGGGACACTGCAATCAGATGGCTTTGATGTGCCGGCCCGACATCTTATCTGGATGGATGATCATGAATCAGCTATCAGCTTGTCGGCCATTGAAAACAGTGAGTTTATCGTGCTGGCAGGACAACCTATTCATGAACCGGTGGCAAGCTACGGCCCGTTCGTGATGACCTCAAAAACAGAATTGATTCATGCACTCGAAGATTATCGTGCAGGGAAAATGGGAATTCTTGAAGCATAACTAAATTATAAATTAATACATCATGAGCCAACTAAAATGGAACCTCGACCCTACTCACAGTGAAGTAGGCTTCAAAGTAAAACATCTGATGATCACGAATGTGTCCGGTAACTTCTCTAAGTTCAATGCAGAGGTTACATCTGAAGACGAGTCATTCAAAAAAGCAGATATCGTTTTTACAGCCGATATCGATAGCATCAGCACAAACAATGAACAACGCGATGGCCATCTGAAGAGTGCCGACTTCTTCGATTCAGCAAATCATCCGCATCTCATTATTAAAGCCGATGGCTTGTCAGGCGATGGTGAAAAAAGAATGCTGAATGGCACCCTGACTTTGCGTGGCGTTACGAAACCTGTTAGTCTGCATGTGGATTTTGGCGGTGTGGCGAAAGACCCCTGGGGAAATACAAAGGCGGGCTTTACCGTTTCAGGTGTTATTAACAGAAAGGAGTTTGGTCTTAACTGGAACGCACCGGTAGAAGCGGGTGGTGTTCTGGTCAGCGAAGATGTGAAATTACATGCAGAGATTCAGCTTGTGAAACAAGCGTAGTCATTCCCTGACAATCGATCTCGATTTCAAGCTCCTGTTTTTACAGGAGCTTTTTTTATTACATGTCCTGGCAGCCAAAATTTTTTATCACGAATATTCCTGGCATGCCATAATCTAATGATGAGCGTTTTATACCTGCAATGCCGCATTTAACAGTCCGACATGAACTTATAAGTATCTAAAACATCGATTCATAAAAGAAATTCTCAATACATTTATCGGATGAATCACCTCCTTCAACGTGCTGCTCAACATTTACGGGAAGTTTACTTTGGTAACAATTGGAGTGCTTCAGATGTCAGGAGCGTCTTGCAGGATGTTTCAGTGGAAGAAGCTATCTGCAAGCCGTTGGGTTTACAAAGTCTGCTGGCTTTGACTTATCATCAATATTACTTTATAACAGCTCTACATGCGGTATTAAAAGGCGAACCGCTTACCACAAAGGATGCCTTTAGCTTCGACCATCCGGCTATTCATACTGAAGAAGAATGGCAATGTTTTAAGTCGATGGTCTTTTCTGTGGTACATGAAACATGTTTCCTTCTTGAAAACCTGCCGGATGAGTACCTGGATCAGCCTTTTTCTGATCCGAAGTACGGTACATGGTATAGGAATATACATGGGATTATTGAACACGTACATTATCATCTTGGACAAATGAGTATCATAAAAAGAATCATTAAATCGAATCCAATATGAATTAATTCATATTGACGCTCTTGTCAGTGCTTAATTTCCATTTCTTCGTCATACAAACTTCAGTAACCAGGAATTGTAGTTATGATCATCAATTACTCACCATGCCATCACAGGCAAATGATCCGATAGCCATAAATTATTTTTTCGTCGATCAGCGATATGATGATAATGAGAGATGGAAATGTTTTTCGTGAAGATATAGTCGATGCGTTTGGTGACCGGATCGGTGGTGTTGAAAGCGTTAAAGGTTCCCGGCGGACCTTGTTTTGTTTCCCGTGAAGTGTTGTAGGCGCATTGCAGTTTTTCGGCGTACAATTGTGCAGGCTTTTCATCGGGTGTTGCATTAAAATCTCCCATCACCACGAGTCGTTTATTCCATAACTGCTGCTGATCAATCAGCCGGAGAATTAACCGGGCCGATTCTTCTCTGGCTTTCACGCCGATATGATCCATGTGCATATTGAAAACATAGAGCGTGTCGTCTGTTTTTATGTCGCTGAAGCTAGCGAACGTCGCGATGCGTTCCATGGCGGCATCCCAGCCCACACTCACGGTATCAGGAGTTTCAGACAGCCAATAGGTTTTCATCGAGAGCAGACGAAAGCGGCGGGTATTATAAAAGATCGCTGAATATTCGCCCTTCTTTTTTCCGTCATCGCGTCCTACACCGGTATAGTCATAGTTGTTCAGCGCCGAATCCAGAAACAACACCTGATCCTGCAATCCCTCCTGAATACCGAGAATATCCGGATGATAACGGTTAAGCATATCCGCAACTTCCGATTTTCGATACTCCCAGCAGTTTTCTTTATCTCCCGGATTGTTATACCGGAGATTGTAAGTCATGAAGGTGGTTTGGGCCGGAAGAATGAATGGCAACAGGAAGAATAACGCCAGGAGATGTTTTTTCATGCTGAACAAATGTAACAAACAGTTATAGGAATTAAATCGCCGGCAGAAAAATCATTGAACCCGTACCCGGCAAAGTAAGAACACAGATAACACCGATTTTGCAGATGAACGCGGATTTAATTTGCCATAATTGCAATGCGCACATCGGGATGTTGGCCGCAAGCAATGGCCACGTCCCGTTGCATGCCTCGACCCAAGTTCCGTAGGAGCGGTATATGTCTAGTCCCATAGGGACGACATCTAATTTGAAAATGTAATCAGAATAACCCATTAGCCCCGTAGGGGCGATAGCTTTGGCGACGACCAATGCATCGAACAAGCCTTCTATTCTCGCTTCCCTCTAG
>JBIIHN010000229.1:0-3909 GCA_044235745.1 Bacteroidia bacterium | reverse complement strand
CATCAAAATGGATGACGGCACTATCAAAGTGTTTGAAGGCTTCCGCGTTATCCACTCTACCGCACTTGGCCCCTCTAAAGGAGGAATCCGTTATTCTACGCAGGTAGATGCGGATGAAGTAAAGGCACTTGCGGCCTGGATGACCTGGAAATGTGCCATTGCTGACATTCCTTATGGAGGAGCAAAAGGTGGCATCAATTGTGACCCCCGCAAAATGACGGTAGGAGAAATTGAGCGTCTAACACGTGCGTATACCGCAGCCATGTCAGATATCTTCGGAGTAGACAAAGACATCCCTGCTCCGGATGTAAACACCAGCGGTCGTGAGATGGCGTGGATTGTAGATGAGTACAGCAAGGTAAATGGCGGATTCACACCCGGTGTTGTAACCGGAAAGCCTTTGCATCTGGGCGGATCACAGGGACGTGTAGAGGCAACAGGACGCGGAGTATGTACAGCTGCGCTGGAGGCACTCTCCCGCATGAAGATGAATCCCAAAAAAATCAAGGCGGCGGTACAGGGATTTGGGAATGTAGGTTCTATTTCTGCCAAACATTTCGCAGCCAACGGTATTACAGTGGTTGCTATATCTGATCATACCGGTGCCTTCTATAATCCTAAAGGCATCGACATTAACAAAGCCATTGAATATTGTCAGAAAAACGGCGGTGTACTCAAAGGTTTTAAAGGTGCAACGGCGATCAAACCGGAAGAGTTGCTGGAGTTAAATGTGGATATGCTGGCTCCTTGCGCACTTGAAAATCAGATCACCGCTGAAAATGCAGCACGCATTAAAGCTAAACTGATTGTAGAGGGAGCCAATGGTCCTACTTCAGCCGGAGCAGATAATATTCTGAACAGTAAGGGCGTAGTGATTATACCCGATATCCTTGCCAACGGCGGTGGAGTAACGGTTTCCTACTTCGAATGGGTTCAAAACCGCACAGGATATTACTATAGCGAAGAAGAAATCAACAAACGCGCCGACCGCTGGATGAAACAGGCATTCAACAATGTCTGGAAAGTATCTGAAAAACACAAGGTGTCCATGCGTATTGCCGCTTATATCTTCGCTCTTGAAAAAGTAGCAACAGCGATACGTTCACGCGGTTGTTATTAAGAGCATCAATACTAAAGAGAGTTTGTTCCAGAGCTGCCGGAGACTACGGTTACGGCTATCCGAAAAGATGAAGTTCCGGAATAAGCTCTCTTCTTCTTTACAAAAACATCCATCCGCATCACGACCTAAATCCTCCACTCATGAAAATCCATAAAGAAGGTTACACAATACTCACCTATACCCTGCTTATTCTGGCTGCTTTATTTGCAATTGTGTACTATTTTTTCCAAACCAACGGAACCATCCTCTTGGTTGCGGGCATTATTTGCCTGATCTTCTTCTTGCTGATTCTTCAGTTTTTCAGGGTACCGGCCCGTAATCAAACACTTGGCGAGCGATTGGTTGTTGCTCCCTGTGATGGAAAAGTAGTTGTAATTGAAGAAACAGTCGAAACAGAATATTACAAAGAGAAACGTAAGCAGGTATCCATTTTCATGTCGCCGGTGAATGTCCATGTCAACTGGTATCCGATCAGCGGAAAGGTAGCTTACCTACGCTATCACGAAGGGAAATACCTGGTAGCATGGCATCCAAAAGCCAGCACTGAAAACGAACGCACCACGATGGTGATTGAGAAGGAAGGCAAATTCAGTGTATTGGTACGACAGATCGCTGGAGCTTTGGCTAAACGGATAGTTTATTATCCCCATGAAAACGACATGGTAAAACAATGTGCAGAGCTGGGATTTATCAAATTCGGATCACGGGTAGATCTTTATCTCCCGCTGGATGCTAAAATCAATGTTGGCATCGGCCAGAAAACGGTTGGCGGGGTAACGGTGATTGCTGAATTTTGATACAACTATCTCATTCCCCAGGACCGGAAAAGCAGATTTAAAACACAACGCCTCAACACACCGGCATCCTCAATACTGCCTGACAGGAACGCCTGCCGCATTTTGTCAATCTCCCCCGGGTCGAATTCCTTTCTTAATTCAGCACGTAAGAGTTCACGAGCCTGAAACATCTCCTTCATCCGTTCACGGTAAGCTCCTCCATCAAATTCAGCTGAAGTATCCGCCGAAAGTGCCGCTGCATTGGAAACCATATCACAGTCGTTGTACATCACGGCATACTCATCTCCTGCCCTAAAATACAAACGATTCAGGAAAACATCTTTATCATCGGCATAAAATGCGCCTGAGTCGGCGGCTGATAATGATCTGCGGCAGACGGCGCTATCCCGTCCTGCCCACAGATACGTTGCATTTATCCGATTATTTAGTGATGACAGATCTTTCTTCACCGAAACAAACACCTGCATATTCTCCGGTTTATTCACCGTAATTTCCGTCTGCATTCCCCCGGTAATTGTTGCAATCCTTCGCCAGCCCGCAAGCTCCTTAAACCAATTGGCTGACTTCATCACGTAGAGCGTATGAATGACGATATTCCGTTCACGGGCTTGTTCACACCAGCGCACATATTCGTGATCGTTACCCGACACCATTCCGTTCCCCACCAGAAAAACCAGCTTCACTGCATCTGCACGATCCGTCCATTTCATATCGTTCAGGCAGGCACGAAGAGCAGCACTTACAATCTGATCGCCTTTCTCAATAGAAGGACGCAACTTATACAATTCTGCCGCGAGGTAATCGAAGTTAGTCGTAAGGGGCACCAGCACTTTCACATAGGCATTTTCCTTCCCGAAGCTGGGTCGTGAAAAACCAACTACCCCTAAACGGAGAAACGGCTTTGGCTCCATATGTTGCGCCTGATTGATGATCATCCACAACTGATCTCTCAGGTCATCAATCAACCCATTGGTACTACCACTCAGGTCGAGGCAGAAAACGATATCGAGCGGCTTATGAGGTGACACCGGGGCTTTGTTTTTATCTTTTTCACCGGCCAATGCAACGCATGATAAAAACAAAAAAACAAGGAACAGCCCGATTCCCACACTTCGCCTGAATACCTGCATCTGCATGAAACAAAAATCGGCAGACAGGAAATTCAAGCAGCATACATGCTGAAAAGTTATGAATAATGTGTTGTGATTTTCTTTTGAAGATCCAATATCACTTGCTCCAACGCATCCAGCGCTTCCTTCATTTTCCAGCCATCCCGATTTCTGGGCTCAACAAAATTTGAAACAGCACGCAGCTGAATAACAGGTAATCTGAAATCTGCAGCCACAAAAAAAACAGCAGCCCCCTCCATTGTTTCTACATCGGCCACGCATCGCTCCTTGAACAAACGAATAGAATCGGAAGAACCATGCACCGTATTGAGAGTTACTCCTGTCACTTCGGGTAATTGGAGATGAAAATTTACAGGCGTCGAAGAGCGAAGCCGGTGGTTTATATAACGGGGATCCTCCTTTGAAACAAAACCCAGATCAAAGGCAGAAAGAAAGTTCCCATGATCCTCCGCACCAAAATCACCCAACTCATCATCCACTACCTGCACCACTGTACCCGGAACTAAATCGGATCGAAAGCTACCGCAAACACCAAAATTAACAATCAAACCAACCGACTGTCCTGCAAGAACTTTCGTTAATGAAACGGCCGTAGCAAGCATACCCACGCCTGATACCAGCACCGCATGACCCTCAGCAGGCATATCCGGATAAAAGCCCTCGGGGAGAATATCAGAAACACCCAATGCCCGGGCCTCCATACCCGTTGCAACAACCCATAAAACTGAATATTGCCTCATTATTCGCCAAAGATATTGAAAACCATTAGGTTTCTAAATAAAAATACTATGAAAGCTCAGCGAAAAGACCTAATTTTGCAGCCAGACGACATGTACGTCATTACCTTATGATTTATATCACC
>JBIIHN010000228.1:0-3950 GCA_044235745.1 Bacteroidia bacterium | reverse complement strand
CCGGCAGGAATGGCCTGCGAAAGGGAGTGCAAAGATAATCAAAGAATTGAAATTGCAAAAGGAAAAAATTCAATTGATTTTGAAGCAATTACAACAACGTGGTATTGTTTAGGCGGAAACAGGCGTACTGCGTTCGATTTGTTGTATCCTCTGAGAAACTTCTTCCATCAGCCACATCGGTGTTGAAGTAGCCCCGGCAATCCCAACAGTTGTTGCCCCTTGAAACCAGGCCGGCTCCAGTTCCTGCGGATTAGAAACAAAGTAAGTTTGCTCGTTGGTAGATTTACAGACAGAGAAAAGAGCTTTACCATTTGAGCTTTTCTTTCCGGAAACAAAAATAATCACATCGTATGCGGCCGCAAACTTCTTTAACTGAGGCTCGCGGTTACTGACCTGACGGCAAAGCGTATCGTTGGATACGAAATCACCCTCTTCCAACGACCCTTTGAAACTGAGAATTCTCTCCTGAATGAGCCGTTCCATCTTCTCAAATCCTGCAGTACTTTTAGTGGTTTGGGAGAAAAAATGAACCGGCTTGGAATAATCTATATGATCAAGATCTTCTTCTGTAAATACGATGATGGCTTTGCCGTCGGTTTGTCCGATGAGACCATTGACTTCGGCATGGCCGGGCTGCCCATAGATTACTATCTGTCCGCCATGATCCAGAACATCCTCGAAGCTGGTTTTCACGCGGTGCTGTAGTTTTAAAACTACCGGACAGGAGGCATCAATCAGTTCAATATTATTGGAAAGTGCAAGCTGATAGGTAGAAGGAGGCTCTCCGTGCGCACGAATCAGGACTTTACAATCGTGCAGATCCTTCAGTCGGTCATGGTCGATGATTTCAAGACCTTTGGCCTTTAAACGTTCTACCTCTTCCCCATTGTGAACGATATCCCCTAAGCAATATAAATGACCGGTACGGTCGAGCTCATCTTCAGCCATCTGAATGGCATAAACAACACCGAAGCAAAATCCTGAATTACTATCAATAATTACCTGCATGTGGTCAGTTCGATTTTATAACGATTGAAAACATAGTTTGTTTTCAGGCATCTGCGGTCTTGTCGCAATTCGCCAGCTTATTAATTTCATCAATCACAAACTCCACCTGCTCTGCCTGCGTCAGATGAGTATTATCGAGAATGATTGCATCTTCGGCTTTACGCAACGGACTCTCTTCGCGATGTGTATCCTCATAATCACGCCCTACAATATTTCGCATCACTTCGTCCATCGTTACGTCAGCACCTTTTCCGATCAACTCTTTGTAGCGACGCTCTGAGCGAACCATCGGATCGGCTTTCATGAATATTTTCAAATCTGCATTGGGGAAAACAGTGGTACCGATATCCCGACCGTCCATCACCAGGCCCCCTTCATTTACAGCCTGTTGCTGAAGATAAACCATGCGTTTCCGAACCGGTTTAATGGCACTTACGTGACTAACCTGCTCGCTTACCTCCATCGATCGTATCTCCTGCTCCACGTTTCTCCCGTTCAGATAAACCTCACTGAAACCATTTTCCTCATTAAAACGAAAACTGATATGAATTTCATCCAGAATCGGTTCAAAATCATACGTCATATCATGAAGTTCCTCCGGCGAAGGAATGGGAATATTATTCTCTAAGAAATAGAGCGTAACAGCCCTGTACATCGCTCCGGAATCAATATAGTGAAGACCCAACCTCCGGGCCAGGGCTTTGGCCACTGTGCTTTTACCACACGATGAATAGCCATCGATGGCAATGATGAGACGGGTATTCATGCGTTGCAAATATACGGGGTTTAGTCGTAAAAAACCAGAAAAAACACAGCTACTTGATTCTTATTTTCAATGATTTAATCAAATTCGAGCACTAACCCATCATACGCAATCCTGACGGAAGACGGTAGTTCTTCCTCCACTTTTTGATGCACACCCATTTGATGGCTCAAATGCGTCAGCAGACCTCCGGTTGGTTTAAAATAGGCCATAGCATCGAGTGCTTCGTCTAAGGTAAAATGAGAGATATGTGGTTCACGGCGAAGCGCATTTAACACCAAAATATTCGACCCGAAAACCTTAGGATGTTCACTTTCCGGAATCGTTTTGGCGTCGGTGATGTAGGTGAAATCACCGATTCTAAAACCAAAAACATCCAACAAGTAATGCTTGACGAGGATTGGTGTAAAGGTGAGCGTTCCGATTTTGAAGGACTTATTTTCAATAGTATGCAGATGAAGCTCCGGAACACCGGGATACTTGATGGCATCAAATGCATAATGAAACTCCCTTTTGATGGCCAATTGCACCCGTTCTGTGGCATAAATATCCACCGGCTTTTTACCGACATAATTGAAGGCACGGATATCATCCATTCCGGCAATATGATCTTTATGCTCGTGTGTAAATACCAGCCCATCGAGTTTTTTAACACCGGCCCTCAACATCTGATACCTGAAATCCGGTCCCGAGTCGATCACTACCGTGGTATTTTCATCCTCCACCAAAATAGAAGTTCTCAGGCGTTTATCGCGTGGATCTGTACTGGTACAAACTTCACAATCACATGCAATCACCGGAACGCCTTGTGATGTACCCGTGCCTAAGAATGTAATGCGGATCACCGTTTCAGGAATTGGACGACTCGTTAGGGGTAGTTTCTCCGTTTTCTGACTCACCGGTTTCCACCGAAACCTCCTGTGAATTGCTTTCCGGCATCTCTAAAGTACCGGTGGTCTGAATTGGATTTTTAAGTCCGATGGAGCGCAGATCTGCTTGAAGAACGCCTTGCGCATAAAGGGTTTGGATGATTTCGAGCAAGGACTGAATCCGACTCTCCAGCACCGAAAACTTGTTGATTACCACCACTTTCTTGGCTTCAATAAGGCAGTGATTCGATTTGAAATTACCTTTCTCATACCGCACATCATAGCCGCAGCTTTCGAGCAGGTCTTCGAGTTTTTTGAGATATGCCGGGGTGAACTTTGCCATAACGGAGTCCCAAAATTCGTGATTTTTCCTCTACCTGACAAGAAAAGGCGGTTTATGGTGGTAAATAACCGGTTTTGGAATCCGATACTCCTTGTATTGAGCAATTTTAACCACCTTTGCGCCGCGAAAGCGCTATGACGCTTCCCTACCCTAACCGAGATTTCTTATTATGATACTGGGAATACCCACTGAAACCAAGGACCGCGAATGCCGTGTAGCGGTGTCGCCTGATGTCTGCGGACAATTAGTAAAATCAGGATTTGAAGTACAGATTCAATCCGGCGCCGGGCTGAAGTCTTACTTCTCCGACGATCAATACACTGCCGCAGGAGCCAAACTGGTATCCGATGCAACCACTATTTATGGATCATCGGATGTGGTGATGAAAGTGAATGCCCCTAAACCTGCCGAAATCGCCGGTATGAAAAAGGGAGCTGTGCTGATTTCCTTCATGTGGGCCGCAACCAATCCTGAATTGGTGGATGCCTGCGTAGCTGCGGGTATCAGCGCTTTTTCGGTAGATGCGATTCCGCGTATTTCCCGTGCTCAGAAGATGGATGCCCTAAGTTCCCAGGCGAACCTGGCGGGCTATAAGAGTGTGATCATGGGTGCCAATGCACTCGGAAAAATATTCCCGCTGCTCATGACCGCAGCCGGCACCATTAAACCATCCAAAGTGGTCATCTTCGGCGCAGGTGTAGCCGGGCTTCAGGCCATCGCAACAGCAAAACGCCTGGGAGCGATCGTAGAAGTTAGTGACATACGTCCCGAAACCAAGGAACAGGTAGAGTCACTCGGCGGAAAGTTTATCATGGTGAAAGGCGATGACACGATCAAGATTGAAGGTGGATACGTGAAAGGTGTCTCCGAAGACTTCCTCAAACGTCAGCAGGAGTTGGTAGCAAAACATGTTGCGGAAGCTGATCTGGTGATCACCACTGCACTGATACCCGGTAAAAAAGCACCG
>JBIIHN010000227.1:0-3954 GCA_044235745.1 Bacteroidia bacterium | reverse complement strand
GACGCCAGATACATTTACACACGACGTCCCCAAGGTATCCGGGTGGGATTGCCACGCATGGTTTTCGTGGGCGTAAAGAAAAGCTTTGGAAAGAGATAGTCAGCAAATTAGCCATCATTTCGATAATCGGCGATCACGAGGTGTTGTTTACCGGATCCTGCCGGGGTGGTGAAAGTGTATGCAAGGTTAACGAAGATTCAGATAGTGGTGCCGGATTCGGCTTTGGCAGTTGGAATGTTGATTTGCGTTTGTTTTTTGCTGATTGCACATTTTCCCGCCGGGGGAGAGTGTCAAATCAGGTGAGCCGGAACCAGATATACGATATCGTTTTGTTCACCTGATATCGGATCATTGGGGATGTGAATTCTGTTACAACGGAAGAAAGAAGAACTCCGGCTTTCAACCATCAATTGGCCTTCAAATTCCTTATTTTTGCGTTTCACCATGGCCGATATCATCCGACTTCTTTCAGATACCGTTGCAAATCAAATTGCTGCAGGTGAGGTGATTCAACGTCCCGCCTCCGCCGTTAAAGAGATGCTGGAGAATGCAGTAGATGCCGGAGCTCAGCGAATACAACTGATCCTGCTGGATGCGGGTAAAACATTGATTCAGGTGATTGATGATGGTGCGGGAATGACGGATACGGATGCCCGTCTTTGTTTCGAGCGACATGCCACTTCTAAAATCCGTAAGATCGACGATCTCTTTACTTTGCATACGATGGGATTCCGGGGAGAAGCACTGGCTTCCATTGCATCAGTGGCGCAGGTTGATTTGCGTACAAGACGATCTGAATCGGAGGTAGGCACACGCGTGGTTATAGAAGGAGGGACGTTTCTTTTTCAGGAAGAAACGGTTGCTCCGGTTGGCACATCGTTGTCGGTGAAGAATTTGTTTTTTAATGTGCCCGCACGGCGGAATTTCCTGAAGTCAAATCCTGTTGAAACCCGTCATATACAAGAGGAGTTTTTAAGGGTCGCCCTGGCGAATCCTGCCGTTCACTTCAGCATGTTTCATAATGAGTCGCAGGTGTTCGATGTGAGAACCGGTAATTTTCGGCAACGCATCGCCGGCCTTTTCGGCGCCGGATATAATGAGCGCCTGGTACCCGTGGAAGAGGAAACATCTATCGTGAAGATCGAAGGGTATATTGGTAAGCCGGAGTTCTCCCGAAAAAACCGGGGAGAACAATACTTCTTTGTCAACAATCGCTTCATTAAAGATAATTATCTCCATCATGCAGTAAACGCTGCCTTTGATGCTTTGATCACCAGGGATGCTTATCCTTCTTACTGGCTGAAACTGTATGTCGATCCTTCCCTGATCGATGTGAATATTCATCCGACCAAGACGGAAATTAAGTTCCAGCATGAAAAGGATATCTATCAGATTCTCCGGGCGGCCGTAAAACGTGCTTTGGGTAAATACAGTGTGGCGCCTTCACTCGATTTTAATCAGGAACCGGCATTCGATCTTCCGCTTAGTAAATTGAACGAAATACCGGTTCAGCCGAAGATTCATGTGAATCCGAACTATAACCCTTTCCATCAGGATAAATCAGAGAAGCCTTCATTTGCCGGGAGTGCCTTTCAGCAGGCCTCCTTTGGGCGGCCTTCAGCAAGCCAGTCCGATGTTAAAGCCTGGATTGAATCGCATCGGGAAGAGCCTGTTCAGCAATCTCTATCGGGTACGGAGTACCGAAAATTATCCGAAAACCCTGTTATTGACCTGTTGAATCTGATCGAAGATCTTGATGATTTCAGATTCGTGCAAACCGGTAACGGTGTAGCAGTGGCTGCACATCATCGCGGATTGCTTGTTTTTGATATTGCTGCCGCACGTGAGCGTATTCTCTATGAACGGTTCCTCCATTCATTCGCAAAGCAGGCTCCGCATTCTCAGCAGCAGTTGTTTCCGCCCCAAATACCATTATCGCCGGTTGATTATCTGCTGGTAAACGAATTATCGGATGATCTGCGGGCCATGGGTTTTGATATTGAGCCATTCGGTAAAAACACGATCGTTGTGCAGGGTATTCCATCCGGCCTTGAACCCGGGTCCGAACAGGTTACTTTGCAGCAATTGCTGGAGCAATATCGTTCCAATAAAGATAAACTGCAGTTACCGGTACATGAAAATCTGGCACGTTCACTTGCCCGAAGTATGGTAGGCCGTACTCCATCTCAGCTTACCAGCAGGGAATTGCGCCAAACAGCGATCGATCTGCTGCATTGTGATCAGCCTTTTGCCGGGGTCAACGGTAAAACCATCCTGCGGGCTTATCGCTCAGAGCAGGTTGCTCAACTCCTACAATCTAATCTTCTCTGAACCGACTATATTCACTATGAGTTATCAGGAATTCAGGCCAATGCGCTTTCAGATTTTGCCGCCCGTGGTGAAAAATCTGCTGATCATCAATGGAATTCTGTTCCTGGCAACGGTGGTTTTCAGTGATAAATTCGGACTCGATCTTACCCGATATCTCGGACTTCATTTTTTTACCAGTGAATACTTCCGCCCGCATCAGTTGGTGACCCACCTGTTTATGCATGGAGGGTTTACGCATATCTTTTCAAATATGCTGGCACTTTGGATGTTCGGAAATGTGCTGGAGAATGTGTGGGGAGGTAAGCGATTTCTTATTTTTTATCTGGTGACCGGTTTGGGCGCAGCCTTGATTCATTCTGCCGTTACCTGGTATGAAATAGCCGCGATGCAAGCAAAAGTTAATGTGTTTGTTCAAAGCGGTGGACCTGTTGATTTCCGGATTCTCGTAGATCAGTATGCACGTTATATCGGTTACGATCAGTTGATGAATATTCAGGCGTTTATCAATGAATGGAAATTGATGCCGGGGGATGTGGTCATGAAAGAGGAGGCGGCCGATTTTGCGCAATTGCTGGTAGACCGGAAAGCCGATATCCCCATTGTAGGAGCTTCCGGTGCGGTTTTCGGAGTGTTGTTGGCTTTTGGTATGATGTTTCCGAATACCTTGATCTATCTTTATTTCTTCGTCCCCATCAAGGCCAAGTGGTTTGTTGTTTTATACGGAGCGTTTGAATTGTATAGCGGCTTGCAGGGGAATCCCGGCGATAACGTTGCCCATTTCGCCCATCTTGGGGGTATGCTGTTTGGTTATATTTTAATGCGGTCATGGAACAAAAGACGGTTTGATCCGTTCAGAGATCAGTATTGAGATGCAATTGCTGAATGAAATAAAACTGCAGTTTGGCCGCGCCACCGGACTTTTTCGCTTGCTGGCCATTAACATCGGAGTTTTTCTGGTGATCACCCTGGCCCGTACATTTCTCTTTTTGTTTACCGGTGAGAGTGCAGGTATAGATTGGCTGGTTGGGAAACTCAGTCTTCCTGCCAGCCCCGAATTGTTGTTGTATCAGCCCTGGTCGTTACTGACCTATATGTTTTTGCATGCCGATCTCCTGCATATTTTGTTCAATATGCTGATTCTTTATTGGACAGGTCGCCTTTTTACAGAGTACCTGGGAAACGATAAACTCTGGGCCACCTACGTATTGGGTGGACTGGTCGGTGGATTCCTGTACCTGGTTTCGTTTAATTTGTTTCCTGCATTTTCAGCTGCCAAACAATACTCCTTTTTGCTTGGCGCTTCTGCCGGTGTTATAGCTGTTCTGGTTGCGGTGGCTACCTTACTGCCGGATTATATTGTTCATTTATTGCTGATAGGCCCCGTACGGCTGAAATATGTGGCGATCATTTCTATCCTGCTCTATTTTATTTCAATACCCCTGGGCAATGCCGGTGGACATATTGCCCATCTCGGTGGGGCTTTGTTTGGATACCTGATGATTGTACGGATTCGAAGCGGCTCTGATCTTACATCCTGGCTGACCGGCTTGGGCAAACGGAAAAAAGCAAAAATGAAAGTGGTAAGTCGTCAGGTTCAAAGGGGAGCTACCGAGGATACTTACC
>JBIIHN010000226.1:0-3963 GCA_044235745.1 Bacteroidia bacterium | reverse complement strand
AGTTGCCGACAATTCCAACAGCCCTCTTTTTATGGATTTATCGAAGGAAGAATGGAATTTGCCTCCTGTTTATTTAATGATTCAGGGATTGTATTGATAAAATACTGTTTATTATTATCTTCGAAGTTCCGGCTGAAAACACAGGGCCGGTCAATCAACCAAAACCCCAATATCCATACATGAAACATTTACGGAAAATTATGCTTGCCGCCTTCTTCGCCTATGGCGGACAGGCGTTGGCGCAGCAGGCCCAGCCGCTCTATCTCCAGAGCGGAACAGTCCAGGTGCCCGCAAATCTGAGCGAATTTGTAAAGGCACAGGAACCAACAGACCGTTTCGGCGGCTGGTATTACCGTGTACTGCAGTTCAATGTGCTTCCATCGGAGTTGATGAAGCAGGCGATCAACCAAAGTGGTATACGCCTGCTGGAATATCTGCCGAAAAACGCATTTGTTGCGGCTATCCCTGTTCGTTATGACCGCACCCGTCTTGCTACCTTCGGCGTAACCGGTGTTTATCAGTTATCTGCTGATCAGAAAATCCATAAAAACATTATCGGGGGCTTCCAGTCGTGGGCCTATCTCGAACCGGGTAAGGTGGATCTGAATGTCCAATATCATAAAAACCTGCGTAGGGAAGAAATCCTGAATGCAGCGATGAAACACGGGCAAATCGTGAACTATCTCGACCAGAATAACACCATCGTGCTTCGCATCAGCGAGTTCGGACTACGTGCACTGGCGGCTGAGCCATGGGTGTTTTTCGTGAATACCATTCCTGCTCCGGGAGAAAAAGAAGACACCAGAGGCCGTAGCCTGCATCGTTCGAATGTGATCAACAGCGACTGGGCAAACGGTCGTCATTATGACGGATCAGGCGTTACAGTTACTATTGCAGACGATGGCTTTGTTGGTCCGCATATCGATTTCACCGGTCGTCTTACCAGCTTTGCTACCGGCGTCGGATCGACACATGGTGATATGACCAGCGGTATCTGCGTTGGTGCAGGTAATCTGGATCCTACCATCCGTGGCATGGCCTCCGGCGCATACCTGTATGCAGTAAACTGGACCAGTGCCTACGAATGGATAACGGACGCGCTGCAGCGTTACAATGATTATGGTATTGTTATCTCTTCGACATCTTACTCGCAGGGTTGTAATGAGTATACAGCAGAAACACAGTTAGGCGATCAGCTCTTACACGATAATCAGTACATGCAGTTTGTTTTTTCCGGAGGTAATAACGGCAGTGGAAACTGTAACTATGGTGCCGGAGCCGGCTGGGGTAACATTACCGGAGGCTATAAACAAGGAAAGAACGTTATCGCCTGCGGAAATCTGGATGCACTCGAGGTATTGGATCCCAGCAGTAGCCGCGGACCTTCTTCCGATGGTCGTGTAAAACCGGATATCTGTGCCAATGGTCGTGATCAGCTTTCAACAAATGAAAACAATACATATCAGGTGGGTGGAGGAACATCCGCCGCTTCTCCCGGAATTGCCGGCGTATTTGCCCAGCTCTATCAGGCGTGGAAGGAACTTAACAATGATTCCCTTGCTCCCGCTCCGCTCATTAAAGCGGCTTTGTTGAATTCAGCAGAAGATATTGGTAATCCCGGCCCTGATTTTACATACGGCTGGGGACGTGTGAACGCATATCGTGCAATTAAAGTGCTGGAGGACGAAAGTTGGGATACCGGAGTGATCACCAACGGAGCTACTGCTACGCATACGATTACTGTGCCTGCCGGTGTAACTCAATTGCGTGCCATGGTTTACTGGGCTGATCCGGGTGGAACACCTGCATCCGCTCCCTCTCTGGTGAACGATATCAACATGACCGTGACGGATCCTTCTGCGGTGAACTGGAATCCCTGGATTCTTGATCCTACCCCCAATGCCGTTAACCTGAATACCCCTGCTGTACGCGGTGTTGATAGTCTCAACAACGCCGAACAGGTAACCATTGATAATCCCGCAGCAGGAACGTATACGGTAACGCTTAACGGTTATGCCATACCGACTTCCGGTGTGAAGTATTATGTTGTATGGGAGTTCCGTACGGACGAAGTTACCTGGACCTATCCCAATGGTGGTGAAGGTTTGGTGCCCGGAGAAACGGAAGTGCTTCGCTGGGATGGACGTAGAAATGGTGGAGCGTATTCAGTTGAATATACTGACAACAACGGTTCAACCTGGAATATCATCAATGCCAACGTTGCACAGAATGTGCAGCAGTTAAGCTGGAATGTACCGGGTACCGTTTCCGGTGCGGTAAAGTTCCGTGTAAGCCGCAATGGATTTACAGATGAGTCGGATACTTCATTGGCTATTATTCCCTTACCCACAGGGATCACTGTTAACTGGTCATGCCCTGATTCTATGAACATCAGCTGGAATAGCGTAACGGGTGCAGTAGGATATGAAGTGTACGCTTTGGGAGCAGAATATATGGATCCGAAAGGAACAACAACAGCAAATAGTCTCACGATTACCGGCACCAATCCATTTATCGATAACTGGATTAGCGTAGCAGCGATCACGCCCGAAGGAAATATCGGTCGTCGTCAGGATGCAGTCTTTAAATCTCCCGGCCTGACAAATTGCGCATTGGCTGTGGATGGAGGATTGTTAAATGTGGTGAGCCCCGGATCAACGTTATTGGGATGTCATGATAACTCCGCATTGCCGGTGATCGTTACCATACAGAACGGTGGTGTATCAGCAATAACTACGATGGATATCAGCTACAGTCTGAATAACGGCCCTGTTGTTACAGAAACCTTCAATGGAAATATTCTGCAGGGAGCTTCACAATCCTATACCTTCACACCAACATTGAATCTCACCACTTCCGGTACATATCAATTAAAAGTATGGACAGCGTTAGCAGGCGATCAGAATGTATTCAATGACTCGGCCAATGTAAGTATCAACGTAATTCCGGGAACGACACAGAGTTTACCGTTCTTGGAAGACTTTGAATCATCAGGTCTTTGCAGTGATGCAAGTAATTGTGAAGTGACGGTTTGTAATATTACGAACGGCTGGATCAATGTTGGAAATGGCGACGGAGATGATATCGATTTCCGTGTTCAGGAGGGCCCGACGCCTTCTGCCGGCACCGGACCCGATGTTGATCATACATCAGGAACTGCTACCGGAAATTATGCTTATCTGGAGGCCAGTGCCTGCTTTAACCGTGATGCCGAATTATTATCACCTTGTATTGACTTAACTACCAGCACCACTCCTCAGCTGAGTTTCTGGTATCATATGTCAGGTGGTGACATGGGAGAACTGCATGTAGATGTGCTGGCGGACGGTGTTTGGACCAATGATGTGATTCCTGCAATAGCCGGTAATCAGGGAACAAGCTGGAATCAGGCAACAGCTAATTTGTCAAACTGGACAGGCGAGATCATCACGATCCGCTTCAGAGCCTCCACCGGTGCCAATTATGAATCAGATCTGGCCATTGATGACATAAACGTGCAGGAAACAAATTCTGCACCGATTGTAGCGTTCAGTGCCAGCGAAACTGAAGTCTGTATTTCTGATACGGTTACCCTTACAGATCTTTCTGTTAACTCTCCAACCTCCTGGAACTGGGTGATATCTCCTTCTACTTTTACTTTTGTAAATGGTACATCAGCAACTTCACAAAACCCGCAAATAATTTTCAGTGCATATGGCACCTACGATGTTGTGCTGACGGCAACAAATACGATTGGTGGAAACACGCTTATTAAATCAGCATACGTTTATGTTGTACCGCCTGCGGTTGCGCCCATTGTTGAAGATTTTAATGCAGGAGCATTTCCACCTTTTGCATGGAAGATTGAAGATTCCGGCAATACAGCAACCTGGGAGGCCGCAATTGGCATAACCGGAGCGGATGGTACTACTACAGATGCGGCATCATTCGATAACTACAACTTAAATGCACCCGGAGCGGAAG
>JBIIHN010000225.1:0-3967 GCA_044235745.1 Bacteroidia bacterium | reverse complement strand
TCATCAATTTAAGAATAATCACAACTCAACAATTACTAAAACAACCTAAAACTTAAATGAAAAAAATCAGATGTTACCTGCTGGCATTCCTATTGGCCTGCATGTCTATCAACTACTCCCTTGCTCAGACTCGGGAATTTACCAACCTTGTCAGCTACCGTCCAAGCGGATCCGGCCCAATTCTGGAAAATGATAATATTAAAGGATATTATGCTTTCTACATGTATGATAAAGCCGATAAAAAAAATGATGCCTACCTGTTGCAGTTGATGGATGATAATTTAAATATCGTGAAGAGTATGGATGTGCTGCGGCCGCGTGGTGATCTTTTGCTTGAGACGGTTTTTAACGGAACCTGTTTTGTCAGTATGTTTTATAATCACAAAGAAGAAAGTCTTGAGCTTTCATCTTATGATAAGTCCGGAAAAACACTGGGTACCTTTAAAGCCGTTGACTTGCCAAAATGGGAAAAGCGAAGATTGCAAGCGGTCATGATGAATCAGGATGATGCCGGCAACACAACTGTTTTTCCGCTGGGAAATACTGGTTTTGCCCGTCAGTCATACACGAAGAATGAGAAGCTGGGTTATGTCATTGAAGGATTTTCAAATGATTTAAAGAAAATCTGGACAGTCAGCTCGCCTGAAACTTCAGAAATGCTTGAAACAGCTGACATGGTTTATTCATCAGAGACACATATCGTGTTGGCAGTGGCCCGTAAGAAAACGCTGATGACCAAGAACGCTGACATGTTCATACAGGTAATTGATGCAAAAGCCGGAAAAGTACTTTTTGAAAAGCCCATGAAAGATGATAATGAGTGGTCGGTTTTAAATGTGTTTATTGATCAGCCAACTTCTCAGATTTATTTTTTCGGTGAGTATTTTCCGAAAGGAGCTGAGATGTTGAAGTCGAAGAGTGAAGGAATTGTAACCATCGCGTTTGACATGTCTGGAAAGGAATTAAACAAAAAGAAGTATTCCTGGACAAATGATCTGAATAAAATATTGAAGGCGGATCAGAGTGGTGATGTGTTGGAGATCAAAGATAATGTTCGTCCTTTCTTCCATCGGATCTATAAAGCGCCCAATGGACATATTATCGCAGTTGGCGAACAGTTTGGTAAGGCCACTTCGGGACTTGGAATTGCCAGCAGAGCTATGGGAGGTGGAGGATCAACCGTTCAGATTAATATTTATAATATGGTCGTGTTGGATATCGCTCCGGACCTTTCAGTATCTTCCTATAACGCTTACCTGAAGAAAAAGACGTCAGTTGGATTACCTGCCGGTTATGGTTCTGTAAATTCAACCGTATTGGCGTATTACGTTAAAGGTATCGGAGGCTTTGATTATGAATTCTCAACATTTGATCAGGCAAAAGGAAAGTTTGCCTGCGTTTACAGAGATTATGATCGCTCAAAGGGCGATGGAGAAAAGGCCGATGTGATGTTAGGGGTGATTAAATATGAAGGTGATAAATTGACCGGCACACGTGTACCCATCTCGATCAATTCAAATTCGTTCAGTATTAACCCTGCGAAACCCGGCTTTGTGGCGATCAGTGAGTATTACAAAAAGAAAAAGATGCTTGTTTATAGGCTTGAGAAATTAATATATTGAAAAACAGGTAGTTTGCTGCAGTTCTATCAGTATCTAAGTTATAAGGGTCGTTGGAAATACTCAACGACCCTTATTTATTGATCTTTTTATATTTTTTCTCAACTCCAGCAACAAAGAAGGGTTATATTCGTTTGATAAATTAGCATGATCGAGTTACTTGCATTTCTTGTATTCATCGGAGGACTGGTGATGAAACTGTTCCATGTTCCCTATCATACGGTGGTGATGGGTGGTGGATTGTTTTTCATGCTGGTTTTTTACGTGATCAAATTGGCCAGTCGTAAACCCGGCGTGCAGAAAAATGCGGGCTGGCTTGGATTGGCAACCGTGAGTTGGCTCATCTTCTTTTTATCTGAAGTAAAATTCATGGGCGGTACATTGATATTAATGGGTGTGGCACTTTTTGTTTCAATACTTTCACTGCTGATGACTCTTCGTGAAACAGGACCATTATCACCCGGCCGAATACTGGTGCTGTTGGTCGCCTTATTTCTTTCCGCTTCGACATCATGGATGGAGTTACATACACGGTATTATGTTTTTAATATCCGATTTAACCCAACGGCCTGGACAGATTACATTACTCTGGATAAGTACAGTTGGTTTTTATATAAAGACCGTCAGTATGACGAAGCTTTGGTGATGAACGGTAAGGCCTATGATGCTGCACGCATGCATGGAGCGGAAGAATATATTCCTACAGTCCAGGAGCATCAGGAAGCCATTAAAAAGCGCAACTGGGGCAGTTTCGATTCTGAGAACTAACCTTCAAATTTTCTGAGCGCTACTTCTGTACCATCAAATTCGGCGTACATAAAGTGATTGATCCACTCGCCAAGGTTGATATAGCGACTATTGTCATTTAACCGGATATCCAGCGGTAAATGCCGGTGTCCAAAGATGAAATAATCAAAGTGCTCTTTCTTCAGTACTTCCTTGCTGTGAATCGCCAGCCATTCTTTTTCTTCTCCGAGAAAAATGCTGTCATCATCACCCGTGGCAATGCGGCTCTTCTTTGAAAAGTATTTCATCAGGCTGATGCCGAAGTTAGGATGAAACCGGGCAAACAGCCATTGGGCAAAACGATTCGCAAAAACTTTTTTGATGAACTTGTAACCGTAATCTCCCGGGCCTAATCCGTCTCCATGCCCGAGGTAAAATTTCTTTCCGTTATAAATCCGGTGGATCGGCTCCCGGTGTAATTGTAAGCCTATTTCATTGGGAAGGTAATCAAACACCCACATATCATGGTTGCCGGTGAAATAGTGGAGGTCGATACCATCATCACTCATCTCTGCCAGTTTGCCTAATAATCGTACATATCCTTTCGGTACGGTATGTTTATATTCGAACCAATAATCAAATACATCCCCCATTAAATAAACAGCAGCAGCATTGTGACGGATGGAATTGAGCCAACGCACAATCTTTTTCTCTCTTTCCAGACTTTGGGCATGATCCGGTACCCCCAAATGGAAATCGGAGATGAAATAGATATGTTTTCCTGCCGGCAATTCCTGCGTCATGGGGGTCAAAGATAAGGTTTGTTAGTCACGCAATGAGGATCTGAGATTGGCAGGATTCAATGCATGTAAATCGAAGACAAACCGTATTTCTTCGCTGAAGCGGATATCGTTTGTTTCGTTGTATTTTCTGATTTCCGCTGATTTGACAAGAGGGAAATACACTTCTACCACTTCACGCAGCAGACTGAAACATACACCGGCATTGTAGCTGAAAGACTGGCTGATATCGTACACTGCCTTCACGTCTTCCTTAAAGTCCTCTGCAGTTCCGATATCAGCATATAAACGGATGGGCAATGGAATGGGCAGGTCGATGTTGATGTTTAAGGCAGCAATGTAGTTACGATAGGAGCCAAGAGGAGAGTAGGCTTTGAATGCACCTTGTCGTAAGGCCATTTGCTGATAAAGAATTCCTTCTGTTGCTGTTCGGCCGAAATAAGAGTCGTCGTATGCGTAGTCAGTGCTTCCCCGTGCTGCATTTCTGTCGCTCAGAAAGAAACCATAAAGTCCGTTTGATTCATCTTCAAACGTGTATCCGAGATATAACCGGAAGCTGGCGCGCTTGTTAAACTTTTTATAGGAGATGGTATATCGTCCAATGAGGTCGCCTTTCAGCAGGTCTTTATTGGCTTCTGTTCCGATGCTGAAATAATATGGGTCGATCCGCCGGCTGTTTTGATACGAATAGCGCAGCCGGTAAAAATCTTTGTAGAGCGTTTCCTTGTTGGCAAATGTCAGAGTGGTGGAGAAGTTATAGACGATGTTATCTTCCCATAAATGTACACTGGATACTTCCAGCGTTCTTCGCTCCGATGACCG
>JBIIHN010000224.1:0-3971 GCA_044235745.1 Bacteroidia bacterium | reverse complement strand
GATCATACCAGTCAAAAAGACTGGTGTTGTGCACTCTTTAAACTCGATTGAATCTAATGAAATACGATACGGCCATCAAACACATGAACATCCGAATCCTGTTTATCATCCTATTGCTGAGTTCGCTAAAAGTAACAGCACAAGCTCCGAAATCTTTCAGCAACGATCCTGCCACCTTCTTCAAAGAACTGAAAGGATACATGGAGCTCACGAATAAAAAGGAAACGGAAAAAGTGATGGACAAGTTTGAAGAGATCTGGCTGGAAGTACCGAGGTTTTCGACCGAGCAGCAAGGCACCATCATTGCTACTGCGAATAACATGCTAAAAAAAAGGATGAAGCCCTATCCTGATTTCAGCAACTACGTGGCCGCGCTGATGGCCTACATCAGTTCCGGCAGAGATGCACAGGTATTTACAAACTTTCATGCCAGCCTCGACAAAATGCTGCAGGCTTCCAGCAAGCGATACAGCGACTATATTGAAAATGTAGCCGGGCTGTTTGTTGCTAATATCCTGTATGAATCAGGCTCAACGAAATGGGTAGCAAGCACCGGCGACTATACATTTGAATTCGATACCATCCCCAAAATCAGCTTTCCGGCGATGGATCTGACGTGTTATGCTAAAGGTGATAGTTCGGTGATATATGGCATCAAAGGATATTACTATCCCCTCACCAAAACCTTCAGCGGTAACAACGGAAAACTGTACTTTAACCGTGCCGGTCTCAACCAGAACGATGTGTATGCGGATTTATTGGTAACACAGGTTGACCTTACCTCATCAGAATGGAGTTGCGACAGTGCTGTTTTTTACAACAAAACGTATTTTAAGCAGCCCCTCCGGGGAAAAGTAACAGATAAAATCCTTGCCAATGTAAAAACGGAGAATGCAACGTATCCGCGATTCACATCCTATGATCTTAATCTGGGGATAAAGGAAATTGTGAAAGATGCTGACTATCTGGGAGGATTTGCGCAGCACGGAAATAAAATGATCGGTGCTGGAACAAAAGAACAGCGGGCAACCCTCACCTTCAAGCGAAACAACAAGCCTTTTCTGGTAGTATCATCCAGAAGCTTTGTCGTACGTCCTGAACGCATCAGCAGCGACAATGCAGCATTTGTCTGCTGGTTTGAAAGCGACTCCATCTATCATCCGGCTCTCGAGATGAAATACGTGAGCGAAGAACGAACTTTAAGCCTGATCAGAAATTCGAACTCCGGGATCAGCATGCCTATCTTCAACAGTTTTCACCAGGTTGATATGTATGTAGATGCAATTTACTGGAAGATCGATGATCCGGTGATGGACTTCAAGATGCTTTCAGGACAAGGGGAAAGTAAAATGATATTGGAGTCATTTAATCTTTACACCGACGAACGTTACCAGAAATTACAGGGCATGGCAGATGTCAGTCCGTTGTACACCGTGCGGTAATATGCAAATAAACACGGCCGCGAAATCTTTAGTCCGGATTTTGCACGCTATCTCCGCACCAGCGAACAGCAAGCCCGTTCACTACTGATCTTCCTTGCCAATAAAGGATTTGTAAGTTATGATTTCGAAACTGATGTGGCTACCATCAATGATAAACTTCATTACTATCTGGCAGCCAGAAGCAATAAAACAGATTATGATAAAATTGAAATTGAATCTGTGATTGATGCAAAACCCAATGGCCGTTTGAATTTGTTGAACTTCGAAATGGATTTGAATGGTGTAGGTCGGGTATGGCTGAGTGATTCTCAACAAGTCTGGATCGCTCCGGTCAATCAGGAGATGCGGCTGCTGAAAAACAGAGATATCGAATTTAACGGCAGAGTACACGCAGGGCGCAGTGATTTTTATGGTAAAAAATTCAAATTCGTTTATGACCAGTTCAAACTTGACCTTGCCAACGTTGATTCCATCCGGCTCAAAGTAGTGTCAGAAACTGAATTTGACGAAAACGGCAACCCGAAACTTATTCCGCTGAAGAGTACATTGCAAAATGTAACCGGTACGGTTTATATTGACAGCATGATGAATAAATCGAGCAGGAAATCATATCCGGCCTATCCGGTTTTTGTCAGCAACAAGGAAGCATTTGTTTTTTACGATCACCCCAGCATTTACAACAGCGTTTACACCCGAGATAAGTTTTACTTCAAGATGGACCCGTTCACCATTGACTCGCTGGATAACTTCTCGGCCGGCGGATTGAAGTTTCCGGGTAACTTCGAATCGGGTGGTATCTTCCCCACCATTGCAGAAACAGCCATCATCCGGCCTGATTACTCCTTCGGTTTCGAGCGTGATGCCCCTGCCGAAGGTTATCCGATGTACGGAGGTAAAGGAAAATACTACAACCATATCGACCTGAGTTGGTCCGGACTGATCGGTAACGGAAAGGTTGAATACCTGAGTTCAATAGCCGAATCAAAAGACATTGTATTTTTTATTGACTCTACAAATATGAATGCGGCACAATGGGATCTGCGAAAAGAAACCATCGCCGGCATTGGTTTTCCACAGGCAAATGGCTCCAACACGTTTATCAACTGGCGACCAAAGGAAGACCGGGAGTATGTGTACAAAACCAACTCTAATCTTGAAGTGTATGACAAAGGCGTAAGTCTTGATGGAAATCTCATCCTCGCAGCCAAAGGTCTCGGAGGAAATGGAAACGCGCTGTTTCTGGAATCCGAATTACTATCCAGGGACTTTTATTTCAAACAGGATGCCTATGGAGCCGACACCTCTGACTTTAAGTTAAAATCGGATCAGGAAGGTGTCCTGGCCATACAGACAAAAAATGTGAAATCAAAAATCGACCTTGTAAAACGATTCGGAGATTTCATCTCGAACGGAAAAGGATCTTATGTAAGTTTCCCTTTAAATCAGTATATCTGTTACATCGCGCAGTTTAAATGGTTTATCGACAAGCAGGAGGTAGAGTTCGGAGAAGATTACAAAGACAACACCAAGCTGAACATCGAAGGATCGGACTTTGTATCGATCAATCCCTTTCAGGATTCCTTACGATGGAATGCAGGACTGGCCCGTTACAGTCTGATTGACTACCTGATCAAAGCAAGAAAAGTGAAGGAGATTCTGGTTGCGGATGCGTCAATACAACCCAACGATACGGCCACCATTGTGATAGAGAGAAATGCAGTTATGCGACCACTCTTTGAAGCAAAAATCATCGCCAACACCACCACGAAACATCACACGATCAGCAACTCGACCATCAATGTTTTGGGACGTAAGAGTTATACGGCAACCGGTAAGTATGCTTACACGGATCA
The DNA here is from genome assembly GCA_044235745.1 of Bacteroidia bacterium. Classification (GTDB taxonomy): domain Bacteria; phylum Bacteroidota; class Bacteroidia; order AKYH767-A; family OLB10; genus JAJTFW01. The sequence continues at coordinate 676 of JBIIHN010000224.1, read as the reverse complement.
GGCCGGTACAAAGCACCTGATAAATCTGGAAAGGATTGCCATCGATACCTCCTTGCAAACCTATGCGAACGGATCCATAGCCGATTCCACCAGTTTCCAGCTAAGTCAGAACATTCAATATAAGGGGAGGGTAAATATAGCTGCTGCCAATCCATTATTGAACTTCGATGGATTTGCAAAACTGAATCATAAATGTGAAGAAAAGCTTCCCTCCTATTGGTTCAGTTTCAAGAGTGATATTGATCCCAAAGGGGTAAATATTCCGGTAGTAGAACCGAAAAACGAAAACTATGAAAAGCTATCGGTGTCTATCTCTCTATCAAATGACAGTACGGGCTTCTACTCCACGTTCCTTTCCCCTAAGAAGCGTTCCGCAGATGCAGATCTGATCACCGCAGAAGGCGTATTAGCGTATGATCAGAAAAATAAAGTTTATAAGGTTACAAATCCCGATAAAATATTATCGCCCGATGCTCCCGGCAATCTTGTACAGTTAAATGATGCCAATTGCACAGTCTATGCAGAAGGCCGAATAAACCTCGCCTCCAACTTCGGTCAGTTCAAAACAATGGTTGTTGGAAATGTAACCAACAACACGAACAATGATTCCACGGTGTTCGATGTGGTATTTGGAATGGACTTCATGTTTAATAACGATGCCATGAAAAGTATGGCA
>JBIIHN010000223.1:0-3974 GCA_044235745.1 Bacteroidia bacterium | reverse complement strand
TGATGATCATTTTGGTTATATTCCTTCAGACTAAAGGATACATTCGCTCCAGTCCGGGTTGGGTGTGACATATTTTGCATCACCCAATAACGAACAAGCCAACAAATAACGAATACTTTTATCTATTCCCAAAAAGATTAATTCTATTCAGAAGAAAAAAACGGTTGCTTTGGCAACCGTTTTCCTTTTACAGGACTTGTAAGCCATGTATTAATTGAACCCGGGATCATGCCGAATAATTTAAAGACGGCATTCCTCAAAGAGTTCGGAAAGATAACACACTAATTAATTTATGGTGAAATGAATGCGGACTGATTAATTACGGATGCACCGCCATATAGGTAAATGCACCTGCCAGATAACCCATCAATGCATAGAGGGATATTTTTTTCAGATACCAGCCAAATGAAATTTTCTCCATTCCCATCGCCGCTACACCGGCAGCTGAACCGATGATCAGGATACTACCGCCGGTACCCGCACAATACGCCATGAACTCCCAAAGAAAATGATCCATCGGATAGGTGGTAAGATCATACATGCCCATACTTGCCGCCACGAGGGGAACGTTATCAACGATCGCTGAAAGTACACCAATACTCATCACGATGACCGATAAATTACCAATGGCATCATTCATCCATTGTGCAAGATGTGTGAGAATATGGGTGCTTTCAAGGGCAGCAATGGCGATTAGTATTCCTAAGAAGAACAACACACTGGGGGTATCAATCCGCTGCAATGCACGGCTGACAGAATAATACTCTTTCTTCTGATCATCCTTTCGCCGATGGATAAACTCCACAACGGCCCAGAGGAATCCAAGTCCGAATAAAATTCCCATGAACGGCGGCAGGTGGGTGATGGTCTTGAATATCGGTACAAAAACCAGGGCACCGATACCGACAAAAAACACGGTATTTCTTTCGATTCTGGTGGTAGTGGAAACCTGTTCCTCCGGTTGAGAAACGGGAGGCAAAACTCCCTTCATCTGTCGGGAGGCAACGATCAATGGTATCAGCAGACAAACGACAGAAGGCAGGAACACGGTTTTAATAATATTGGCGGCCGAAATCTGTCCTCCGATCCACAACATGGTGGTAGTGACATCTCCAATCGGCGACCAGGCGCCACCGGCATTGGCAGCAATCACAATCATACCGGCAAACATCATCCGGTCTTCAGTATCATCCAACAGCTTACGCGCCAGCGAAACCATTACTATCGTGGTTGTAAGGTTATCGAGTACAGCGGATAGAAAAAAAGCAATAACACAAACTATCCACAACAACTTTGACTTCTCACGGGTACGAATAGCCGAAGTAATAATCGTGAAACCCTCGTGCGCATCAATCAGCTCCACAATGGTCATGGCGGCCATCAGGAAAAAAAGGATGCCGGCCGCATTCCCCAAATGATGATCCAGTGCGGATATAACCTCTTCCGGTGAACCCGGGTGCATCAATATCCAAACGGCCCAAACCAGGACCCCGGTCAGAAGTGCCGATGCCGACTTATTGATTCTCAGCGGGTGTTCGAGTGTTATGGCGGTATATCCAACTACGAAAATTACTATGAGCAGTGTTTCCATAGGGCAAAATAAATGGATAAACTTTTATATCAGGCTTTTTCCGCAGATAATTCCGGGTTATTTTGGTGATTCATGAAATATATCTATGTTTGAACAAACGTGTAATCCAAGAATATGAGTAATAAAGAAAGCTGGGGATCCAGGGTCGGACTGATTCTGGCAATGGCCGGTAATGCCGTTGGTCTGGGAAATTTTCTTCGCTTCCCTGTGCAAGCGATACAAAACGGAGGCGGTGCCTTTATCATTCCGTATCTGGTTTGTTTTTTAGTGATGGGTATTCCTTTGTTGTTTATTGAATGGTCGATGGGTCGATTTGGTGGCCGACATGGGCATCACAGCACTCCGTTTATCCTGGATTCGATGGATCCCAAGCGAGTATTCTGGAAATACATCGGCGTGTTCGGCATCTTTACCAATCTGGCTGTCGCTGCCTATTATTGTTATCTTGAATCCTGGACACTCGCTTATATTTGGCATTCCGTGAGCGGTACATTTGGCGGACAGACGTCAGATCAGATCGCTGCTTTCTTCGATAACTATATCACCTTACATGATGGTGGCATCGAGACTATATTCTTCTGGCTTTTTTGTTTAATCCTTAACACCTGGATTTTATCAAAGGGATTGAGCGGAGGTGTTGAGAAAGTTGCAAAGATCGGTATGCCCCTTCTTATCCTTTTCGGGTTACTGTTAGCGATTAAAGGAATCACACTGAAAGCAGGAGAAGAAGGTGCATTATATGATGGTACTGTCGGAATGAACTTCCTGTGGACACCCAATTATGATTCAATCTGGTCAGCGAAAGTCTGGCTGGCAGCGGCGGGACAGATTTTCTTTACGCTATCTGTTGGCATGGGTTCCATCCAGTGTTATGCCTCTTATGTGAAATCGAAAGATGATATTGCCCTCAATGCGATGAGTGCAGGATGGATGAATGAATTTGTGGAAGTTGTATTGGGCAGTTCCATTCTGATTCCGATCGCCATCGGTTATCTGGGAATCGATAAGGTAGTTGAACTGACCCAAACCGGTGGCCTGGGATTAGGATTCCGTACCTTACCGTATTTATTTCAGCAATGGGGAGATGTACTCGCAGCCGGTGCCGGTGTTGCATGGTTTGGACTCTTGTTTTTTGCCGGAATAACATCTTCACTTGCAATGGGCACTCCCTGTATGGGCTTTCTCATGGATGAATTCGGCTGGAGGAGACAACGTGCTGCCTGGGCTTTCGGCGGTGCTATTTTACTCCTCGGCTTACCAACTGTATTATTCTTTACACATGGTGTATTCGATGAATATGATTATTGGGCAGGAACTGTGTCGCTGGTTGTTTTTGCACTGGCAGAAATTATTCTCTTCGCCTGGGTATTTGGGATGGATAAAGGTTGGAAAGAAATCAACATGGGCGCAGACATTAAAATTCCCGGAGTTTTCAGATTCATCATTCAATTCATCACGCCAATCATGCTGGGATGGGTTTTCATTGCATCATTGCCTGATATCTGGAAAAAAATAACCAATGCAGATATCAAAGCTAAAATTGCGGCCAGCGTTGATGCTGTTGAAATTGCCAATCTGAATTCACAGATGAATTATCTGAATGGCAGCAGAGTGTTACTGTTGGGTATATTCGTAGCCGTAAGCTATCTGGTATACGTCGCTTATAAGAAACGTTTAAAAGAAGGGAGGAAAACCGTATGAATTCTCAAGCACTTATCATGATGATTGCCGCTGAGGGAATCATTACCGTCATCACGATTTACTTTTTCGTGAAAGTACTTACCATGCCGAAAAAGAAAGAACCGGACTCCTACACTGAAAATTGATACCGGACGTCCAATAGACATTCGCCGGAAGTTAATTTTAATTATCATTTCCGGATCAGACTTATTGTATGAGCTCAATAGAAATAAAATGAAAGAAGCGCCTGCAGATGCGGGCGCTTCTTTCGTTTTCAAACCTTTTATATCATAGTGTAAATCGTAGTGTGCCGAATACATTTCGTCCGGGCGCATTCATTCCACTGGCAAATACGCGGTACTGCGTATCAAAGATATTATCTACTCCCAGCTGTATGCTGATCAGTTTATGGAGCTCGTAGGTTGCCCGCATGTTTACGGTAAACCAGGCCGGCATTCCCTCTGATGTGGCATACTGAAGATTATCTTCTCCGCTGCCTGAGTAATCCTTCAGCTTCTTCCAGCCATTATAATTCATAAAGAAATCAGTGCTGAACTTTTTATAGTTGTAAGTCATACCCAGCCGCGCGTAGAAGGGTGGAATATGATCGAGCGGGACATCGCTGCTATCGGTTTTCACCCGACCATAGGTGTAAGTGGCCTGTATTGAAAGAGAAAAGTCTTCCAGCAATTTCGTGCGATAG